>CAZIXL010000277.1:0-4976 GCA_964542885.1 uncultured bacterium | reverse complement strand
CGAGGACTTCCTGCTCGTGCCCGGCGTGCCGCTCGACACGCTCGACTTCACGAGCGGCGTGATGAACCTGGGCAGCAAGATGGTGCTCGACGCGCAGTCGCACGCGAAGCACGTGGGCTCCTCGGGCAACTCGCCGGGCACGGGCCTCGAGCCCTCGCCACCGCTCGAGGGCGTGGCCGATCCGCGCCAGTTCGACTCCCGGGTCAAGGCGCACCGGCTCGTCAGCCGCGCGCACCTCGTGGTGCAGGTCGCCGGCGAGGGCCGCGCCGTGGTCGAGGCGCTGGTCCGGCGCCCCGAGTACGCGCGCTGCAAGCTGCTGGTCGCGGTGAGCGACGACGTGACCCTCGCCGACGACGAGACGCTGCTCTGGGGCGTGTTCACGCGCTTCGACTGCGCGCGCGACGTGATTCCGGCCACCGTCGAGACGCGCGGTGCCTGGCTCACCTGCCGCGGGCCCCTCGGCATCGATGCCACCTGGAAGGCGGGTTACCCCGAGCCCGTCGCCAACCTCCCCGGCGTGATCCAGCGGGTCGACGGCTGGTGGGGTGCGGAATAGCGATCTCCGACAGTCATTTCGAGGGTTGTCGCCTTTCCCGGGGCCGGCTCCATGCGCCGGAGTCGGGCCCGCGTTCCCGGGAAATGCCCCGCCCGGCTCCCGGAGAACGGGTGTAGTGTTCCCCGCGTCCGACCTGACCGGGCGATGCGGGGTGCCCCCGACCCTCGCGACGAACCCCACCATCGTCGCCGATGGCATTCGTGCTCATCGCGCTCCAAGGAGGTCCTTCATGAAGCTGCGCGGGGCGTTCCTCGAACGCTGCGTTCCCGCCCTCGTGATGCTGCTCGCCATGCTGCCCGCCGGCCTGGCGCGCGCCCAGAGCGGCACCTGGACCGAGCTGCCGACGGATTCGTCGAGCGCGCCCGGCGATCGCCGCGAGTTCGGCACCGTCTACGATCCGGCGAACGAGCGCTCCCTCGTCTTCTTCGGCCGTCTGGGGCCCGCGACGTCCGACTACCAGCTCACCAACCAGGTCTGGCAGCTGTCGCTGTCCGACACGCCGACCTGGACGTTGCTCGGGATCCCCGGAACGAAGCCCGGCGAACGCCACAGCCCGCAGTGGGGCTACGACGCGGCCCGCAACCGCGTGCTGGTGTTCGGCGGCTACGGCAGCCACTACGTCGGCTGGAACTACGAGTACCTGAACGACGTGTGGGAGCTGGACCTGGACGGCACGCCGAAGTGGCACGAGTTGTTCCCGGCCGGCCAGGCGCCCTCGGGCCGGCTCGCCGGCGCCGCGGTGTACGACCCGATGCGCCAGCGCTTCGTCGGCTTCGGCGGCACGATCGCCGAGCCGGTCGACACCTGGGTGCTCAACCTGCGCGGACAGGCGAACTGGCAGCCGCTGCCGATCGACGGCGACCGGCCCTACGGTCACTGGGGCATGACGTCCGTGTACGACGCGCGTCGTGACCGCATGCTCATCTTCGGCGGCTCGACGGACGACGGCTACTACGGCGCGAACAACGACGTGTGGGAGCTGACGCTGCGCGGCCTGCCCGAGTGGCACAAGCTGGTCGTCGCGGGCACGCCGCCGTCGCCGCGCCGCTCCGGTGCCGCGATCTACGATCCGATTCGCGACCGCATGGTGGTGTACGGCGGCTTCGACGCGGTGCCCGGATCGGACGCGTTCCTCGACGACGCCTACGCGCTCGACCTCTCGGGCTCGATCCCGACCTGGTCCGCGCTGGCGCCCGCCGGCGCGCTGCCCGCGGGGCGCGACGGCGTCTCCGCGGCCTACGACCCGATCCACGACCGCATGATCCTCTTCGGCGGCTGGAGCGGCACGTCCATGCTCGGCGACACGCAGTTCCTGGGCTGGGGCGACTCCGGCAGCGCGGCGGTGCTCTCGCCCAGCGCGTCGGCGACGCCCACGTCGGCGCACCTCGATTGGAACGTGCAGGACGCCACCGGCACGCCGGCGGCGATCTACCGTCTCGATCCGGGCGGCGAGTGGACCGCGCTTGCGGAAGCCGAGGTGGACGCGAACGGCCACGTCGTGTTCGACGACGCCACGGTCCAGGCCGGCACCGACTACTCGTACGAGATGGTCGTGGGCTCCGAGCGTGGCGAGACCTTCGGCGGCCAGACCCTGGTCCAGGTCCCGACCACGCTGGGCGTCGGCCCTTCGCCGGTGGCGGGCCTGGCGCTGGAGCGCATCGCGCCCAACCCGGCCGTCGAGCACATGGCCGTTTCGTTCACGCTGGCCTCGGCCGCTCCGGCGACGATCGAGCTGATGGACGTCTCCGGCCGGCGCTGGTCGTCGCAGGACGTCGGGTCGCTCGGTGCCGGTGCGCACCGGGTCGAGTTCTCGTCGCTCAACCGCATACCCGCGGGCCTCTACTTCGTGCGCCTCGCGCAGGGCGAGCGCGTCGCGACCAGCCGCGTGGCGATCTCGGGCGGGCGCTGACGCCACGGCCGCACGCCGCCCCGGGCGGTGCTGCGGCGGAACGAACCGAGGGAGCCGGTCCGCGCGGACCGGCTCCCTCGCGCGTTTCGGCGGTTCGTTCGCCGCGCCGCTACTGCCCGAAGCGCTCCGCGAGGAAGTCCTTCATGGCCTGCCACGAGCGCCGGTCGGCGGTCGCGTTGTAGGCGGCGCCCTTGCTGTTGTCGTCGCCCGCGCGCTTGTCGCTGAAGCTGTGCACGGCGCCGCTGTACTGGACGAGCTCCCAGTCCTTGCCGGCCGCGCGCATCTCGTCCATGAACTTCGTGACCTCGTCCTGCTTGACGAACGGGTCGTCGGCGCCGTGCAGCACCAGCACGCTGCCGCGGATGTTCTTCGCGTCCTCGGGCGTGGGGTTGTTGAGCGCGCCGTGGAAGGTGACCACGGCCACGACGGGCGCGCCGCTGCGCGCCAGCTCGAGCGCGCCCATGCCGCCGAAGCAGTAGCCGATCACGGCCAGCTTCGCGCGGTCCACCTGCGCGCGCGAGGCCAGCTCGTCGAGCCCGGCGCGGGCGCGCGACCGGAACAGCGCGCGGTTCTGGTAGAACTTCGCGGCCTCGGCGCCCGCCTCCTGCGCGTTCGCCGGCCGCACGCCCTTGCCGTAGATGTCGCACGCGAGTGCCGCGTAGCCGAGCTTCGCGAGCATCTCGGCGCGCATCTTCTGGTAGTCCGAGAGCCCCAGCCAGTCGTGCACGATCAGCACGCCGGGGCGCGGGCCCTTGATCGCGTCGTCGTACGAGTACCAGCCCTCGCAGACGGTCGTGCCCTGCATGTACTCGATCTTCTCGGTCTTCACTTCGGCCCTCGCGAACGCGGGAACCAGCAGCAGCGCGACCAGGGCGGGCAGCAGGCGCTTCATGGGCGGAACATCCTCCTCGTGCGGATGGGTGCGGGGCGGGCGGCGTCGGGCCGTCCCGGCGGCGGCAGGATAGGGCATCCCGCCGGACGCACCCTCGGATGCCCGCGCGGGCCGGCGGGATTCCCGGCCGGCGGCCGCCCGGCGCTTGCGCCCGGCGAAGCGCGCGTCGCACGATGCCGGGCATGAGCCGCATTCCGACACGGGGCCTGCCGGTCCTCGCGCTCGCCCTGCTCCTCGCTTCGTGCGGGCCGCGCGACGTGCAGTCGCCCGAGGCGCTGGCAGGGCACTGGCAGGGCAGCATCGCCTGGCGCGACGCCACCGTTCCCGTGGACCTCGACGTCGAGCGCTCCGGCGACGGCTTCGCGGCCCGCTTCACCGCGCCCGAGCTGCTGCTGCGCGACGTGCCGGTCGAAGCGTTCACGTACGCCTCGCCGAAGGTCCGCTTCCAGGTGCCGGTCGGCGGCGAGACGTGGGCGTTCGACGGCTGGTTCCGCCGCAACCTGCTCGTCGGCGCGTGCTCGGGTGGCTCGCTGCCGCGCACGATGAACCGGGCCCAGCTCCCGCAGCTGGGCCTTCGCCGCCTCGCGAAGCCGCGCGATCCGTACGCGGCGGACACCGTCCGCTTCGCCGGCGGCGCGGCGTCGCTCGCGGGCACGGTGTACGCGCCAGTCGACTCCGTGCCGCATCCGGCGGTGCTGCTGCTGCCGAGTCCCGACGACGACTCGCGCGCGGCGGGCCGCGAGCTGGCCGACCGTTTCGCGCGCGCGGGGTTCGTCGTGCTCGCGTACGACCCGCGCGGGCGCGGGGCGTCGGCGGGCTCGCCGGCGCCGACGCTCGGCGAACTCGAGCTGGACGCCGTCGAGGCGCTCGAGTTCCTGCGCCGCCGCCCGGGCGTGGACCCGGAGCGCGTGGGACTGCTCGGGCGCTCGGTGGGCGCGCTGCTCGTGCCGCGCGTCGCCACGCGCGTGCGCACGGCGTTCGCGCTCGCGATTTCGCCGCCCGGCGTGCCGCTGCGCGAACTGTTCGGCCTGCGCGGCGGGCTGCTCGGGCGGCTGCTGCGCGAGCGCGCGCCGGCGTGGGCGGCCGCCGACCTCGACGCCGACCCGGCGGCGGCGTGGAGCGCGCTGGCGGTGCCGGGGCGCGTCTACTGCGGCGAGCGCGACGACGAGGCGCCGTCCGCCGCGAGCGCCGGGCACGTGCGCGCGGCGCTCGACGCCGGCGCGCGCGCCGAGGCGCGGGTCGAGATGGTGCCGCGGGCCGACCACGCACTGCGGCTGCGCATCGAGCGGGGCGAGCCGTTCGACTTCCCGCGCGCGGCGCCGGGCGGGCTCGACTCGCTGCTCGCCTGGGCGCGCCGCACGGCGGGGCTGCCGCCCGCGGCCGTTCCGCTGGTGCCGCAGCCGCGCTGAGATACCGTCTGCTTCATCCAGCGATTTCTCATGCCGGCGCCTCCGTCTGTGTGAGGAAGGGCACGAAGGGCTGCCGGCGCCGGGCCACACTGTGGACGGCGCCGAGCAGCTTGTGCATGCAGGCCACCAGGGCAACCTTGGGCAGCTTGCCGCGAGCGCGCAGACGCTCGTAGTAAGCCTTGAGCCACGGGTTCTTCTGTACCGCTGTCA
>CAZIXL010000276.1:0-5000 GCA_964542885.1 uncultured bacterium | reverse complement strand
GGGCTCTACCCGATCGACGCCGAGCAGTACGAGTCGCTCAAGGAGGCGCTCGCCAGGCTGCGCCTGAACGACGCTTCGCTCATGTACGAGCCCGAGACGTCGATCGCGCTCGGCTTCGGCTTCCGCGTGGGCTTCCTGGGCCTGCTGCACCTCGAGATCATCCAGGAACGCCTGCGCCGCGAGTTCATGATCGACCTGATCGCGACCACGCCGAGCGTCGAGTACCACATCCTGCAGACGAACGGCGAGTTCCTGAAGATCGACAACCCGGCGAACATGCCGCCGGTCCAGAACATCGAGGCGATCGAGGAGCCCGTGGTGCTCGCCCACGTCGTCACGCCGACCGACTACCTGGGCAACATCATGAAGCTGTGCCAGGAGCGCCGCGGCACGTTCGTCGACATGGTGCACCTCGAGGAGAAGCGCGTCCGCGTGGCGTACCGCCTGCCGCTCGGCGAGATCGTGCTCGACTTCTACGACAAGCTGAAGTCAGTCTCGCGCGGCTACGCCTCGCTGGACTACGAGTTCTCGGGCCACCAGGAGGCGGACGTCGTGAAGCTCGACATCCTGCTGAACGGCGACCCGGTCGACGCGCTCTCGGCGATCGTCCACCGCGACAAGGCGTACACCTACGGCAGCTCGCTGTGCGAGCGGCTCAAGGAGCTGATCCCGCGGCAGATGTTCCAGGTCGCGATCCAGGCCGCCATCGGCGGCAAGATCATCGCCCGCGAGACGCTGGGCGCCGCGCGCAAGAACGTGCTCGCCAAGTGCTACGGCGGCGACATCACGCGCAAGCGCAAGCTGCTCGAGAAGCAGAAGGAAGGCAAGCGCCGCATGAAGCAGATCGGGACCGTCGAGGTCCCCCAGGAGGCGTTTCTCGCAGTGTTGCGGGTGGACCGGTCCTGACCGGGACGCCCGAAGGGAGATCCATGGCCAGGTCGAAGCAGCCGAGGAAGTCGCAGCTCCAGGAATACGTCGAGGCGATCCTCTGGGCGGTGGCGCTCACGTTCGTGCTCCGCGCGTTCGTGATCCAGGCGTTCCGGATCCCCAGCGAGTCCATGGTCAAGACCCTGCTCGTCGGCGACTTCCTGTTCGTGAACAAGTTCGAGTACGGGCCCAAGATCCCGTTCACCCACGTGCGCCTGCCGGGCATCGCGAAGCCGAAGCGCGGGGACGTGATCGTGTTCCAGTACCCGCCCGACCCGAGCAAGGACTACATCAAGCGCTGCATCGCGACCGAGGGCCAGACGATCGAAGTCCGCGACAAGGACGTGTGGGTGAACGGCGTGAAGCTGGTCGAGCCGTACGTCCAGCACATTTCGCCCGACACGCTGCCGGCCTCGCAGTCGCCGCGCGACAACATGGCCCCCGTCACGGTGCCGCCCAACTCGCTCTTCATGATGGGCGACAACCGCGACAACTCGGCCGACAGCCGCTTCTGGGGCTTCGTGCCGATGGACAACGTGAAGGGCCGGGCGATGTTCATCTACTACTCGACCGGCGGCGACTCGTGGTGGAACTACCTGATCGACACGCGGTTCAACCGCATGTTCCGGCCGATCCGCTGACGGACGACGGACCGTCGGCGGCCGCGCGCGACGCCGCGCGGCTGGGACTGTACGTGCACGTGCCGTTCTGCACGGTGCGCTGCACGTACTGCCACTTCTCGACCGAGTCGTTCTCGGCGGCGAAGGTCGGGCGCTGGTTCGCCGCGCTCGAACGCGAGGCGGAGCGGCGCGCGCCGCTGGCGGCGGGCCGCGCGTTCACGTCGCTCTTCCTGGGCGGTGGCACGCCCTCGGCGCTCTCGGCGAAGCAGTTCGAGCGGCTCGCGCGGATCCTGCGCGAACGCTTCACGCTCGCGCCCGGCGCCGAGGTGACGATCGAGGCGAACCCCGAGAGCGTGAAGGCGCCGCTGCTCGAGGCGTGGCGCGCCGCCGGCGTGAACCGGCTGTCGCTCGGCGTGCAGAGCTTCGAGCCCGACGAACTGCGCCGCCTGGGCCGCATCCACGACGACGTGCGGCCGGTCGAGGCCGTGGCGCTCGCTCGCGCGCACGGCTTCGAGCGGATCTCGCTGGACCTCATGTTCGGCTTCCCCGGGCACACGGCGGAGGCCTGGGAACTCACGTTGAAGCGCGCGCTGGCGCTGGCGCCCGAGCACCTGTCCGCCTACGCGTTCATCGTCGAGGCGGGCAACCCGCTCGGCGACGCGGTGCTGGCGGGGCGCGCCGAGGTGCTGGACGACGACGTGCAGGCGGCGCTCTACGAGCGCTTCCTCGCGCGCACCGACGCGGCGGGCATGCGCCCCTACGAGACCTCGAACGTGTGCCGGCCCGGCGCCGAGGCGCGGCACAACCTCGTCTACTGGCTGCGCCGCGACTACCTCGCGCTCGGGCCGTCGGCGCACGGGCTCTGGAACGGCGTGCGATGGGGCAACCGCTTCGCGACGTCGCTCTGGGCCGACGCCCTGCTTTCGGGCGGCGACCCCGAGGAGGGGAGCGAGGCGATCGGGGACGACGCGGTGGCCGACGAGATCGTGATGCTGGGCCTGCGGCTAGCCCGCGGCCTCGAACGGGAGGCCTACGCGTCAAGGGATTGGCAACTCGTCGAGCGCCGCTACGGCGCCGCGTTCGCCGCGGCGGTGGCGAGCGGGCGGCTGCAGCGCACGGCCTCCGGCTGGCGCGTGTTCCCGCGCCACCGGTTCGTCGCCGACGACGTGATCGCCTGGCTCGCCGTGCGCGCCGAGCCGGTTGACACCGTTTCGCGCGGCTTCCTACAGTTTCGGCCATGTTCAACGCCGCCTTTCCCGGGCGCCTGAATCCGGGCGACCCGGATCTCGACGAGCGCCAGCGCGCCGTGCTCACGGCGCTGCTGGAGCTGCACGGGCGCGCCGCCGGCCCGGTGGGTTCCGAGCGCATCGCGCGCTGGGGGCGCCTGACCATGTCGCCGGCCGGCATTCGCGCCACGCTCGCCGAGCTGGAGGACCTGGGGCTGGTCGAGCGGGGGCGCACCGGCACCGCCCGCGTGCCGTCGGCGCGCGGCTACGAGTTCTACGTGCGCACCATGCTGTCGCCCGCGCGGCTGCCCGACGCGATGCTGGCGCGCATCGACCGCCACCTGCAGGACTCGGCGCTCGACGTCGAGCGCATGCTGCACGAGGCCTCGCGGCTGCTCGCCTCGCTCACGCGCCAGCTGGGGCTCGCGCTCGCGCTCTCGCTCGAGCACGAGCGGCTCACCTCGCTCGACCTCGAGCCGCTGGGCGAACGCCGGGCCATGCTCGTGCTGGGGCTCGGCGGCCGCTCGCGCCCGATCGGGCTCGATCTCGACACGCCGCTGGGCGAGGGCGCACTCGCCGAGGTCGAGGGCGTGCTGCGCGAGCGCCTGCTCGGGCACACGCTGGCCGAGGCGCGGGAGCGCTTCGCGCGCGACCCCGAACTGGCGCGGCATTCCGCCGCCCGGATCGTGGCCCGTGCGGCCACGGCCGGCTGGTCGCGCCCGGTCGGGACGCATCTCCTGAGCGCGGGCGCCATCCACATGGCGGAACAACCCGAGTTCGCCAGCGCCCAGGACCTGGGTCCCGTGCTGCTCGCGATCGAGACCGGCGAACCCCTGGGGCGGCTCATGGTGAGCGGCGCGCAGGGCCAGGTCGCCGTTCGCGTGGGGCTCGAGGGCCCGGCCGGCCTCTCCGGCTGCAGCCTCGTGAGCTTCCCGCTCCCCGGCGCGATCGCCGGCGCGGTCGGCGTGCTCGGACCGCTTCGCATGGACTACGGACTCACCCTGGCGGTCGTGGACAGCGTGGGCTCACGCGTCGCCGACCTGCTCTCGGCCTGACGGCCGGCACCCGACGAAAGGAACGTTTCCCCGATGACCGACGACGTCCGCGAGACGTTGCCGGGCGAGGGCGCCCCCGCGGCGCCGCCCGAAACGCCGACCGACGAAGCCGCGGCCGACGCCCGGCCCGCGCCGGCCGCCGACGCGCCCGCGCCCGAAGCGGCGGCGCTCGCCGCGGAAGCGGCGGAGTACAAGGACCGCTGGCTGCGCGCCGAGGCCGAGATCCAGAACGCGCGCCGCCGCGCGCAGCGCGACCGCGACGAATCGGTCGCGGCGGCCGAGTCGCGCTTCCTGCTCGACCTGGTCGAGCTGCTCGACGACCTCGAGCGGGCGCTGGCCGCGGCCGGCGAGGACCCGGCGGCCAAGGCGTGGGCGCAGGGCGTGGCGCTGACCGCGCAGCGCATGCGCGACACGCTCGCGCGCTGGAACGTGGCCGCGGTCGAGACGGTCGGGCGGCCGTTCGACCCGAACGTGCACGACGCGATGCTCGAGGTGCCGGCGCCCGAGGGGGTCGCGCCCGGCCACGTCGCGCAGGAGATCCAGAAGGGCTACCGCCGCGGCGAGCGCACGCTGCGGCCGGCGCGCGTCGTCGTGGCGCGGGCGGAAGGCTGACCGTGGCCAAGCGCGACTACTACGAGGTCCTGGGCGTCGCGAAGGGCGCCTCCGAGGACGAGATCAAGAAGGCGTACCGCAAGGTCGCGATGCAGTTCCACCCCGACCGCAACCCGGGCGACAAGGACGCCGAGGCGAAGTTCAAGGAGGCGACGGAGGCCTACGAAGTCCTGCGCGACACCCAGAAGCGTGCGCGCTACGACCAGTTCGGGCACGCAGGTCTGGGCGGCGCGGCGGGCGGGCCGGGCGGCATGGGGGCCGATTTCAGCGGCTTCGACCTGGCCGACGCGCTGCGCGCGTTCATGCGCGACTTCGGCGCCGGCGGCGAGGGCGGCTTCGAGGACCTGTTCGGCGGCGGCGGCGGCCGCGGCGGGCGCGGCGGCGGGCGCGGCGACGACCTGCAGGTGCGCCTGCCGCTCACGCTCGAGGAGATCGCCGCGGGCGTCGAGAAGAAGATCCGCGTCAAGCACCTCAAGCGCTGTGCGACCTGCGACGGTCGGGGCGGCAAGGGCGAGCGTGCGTGCACGCAGTGCCACGGGCGCGGCCAGGTGCGGCGCGTG
>CAZIXL010000275.1:0-5003 GCA_964542885.1 uncultured bacterium | reverse complement strand
GTGTGCGACGACATCGGCTGCCGCGCCCGCGGCGCCGGCCACCTGTGCGAACAACTGGCGAAGGAGGCCGGGCCCGCCCTCCCCGAGGGCGACGGCCACGCGGCCGCGGGCTGGACGCGCTCGCCGTGCCTGGGCCTGTGCGACGCCGGACCGGTCGCGCTGTACACGGAAGCGGGCGAGACGCCGGTCGAGACGCTGCTCGGGCACGCGACCGCGCACACCGTTCGCACGATGCTCGCCGGCACCACGCCCCCGCCCGACGGCGAAACGCACCCGGACGTGCCGCAGCGGGGCGACCCGTCGCTCGTGCTGCTGAAGCGCGTCGGGACGGTCGACGCGACGAGCCTCGAGGCCTACCGCGCCTCGGGCGGCTACGCGGCGCTGGCGCGCGCGCTCGCGATGGGCGCCGACGCGGTGATCCACGAGGTCGAGGTGGCGAAGCTGAGCGGCCGCGGCGGCGCCGCCTTCCCGACCGCCCGCAAGTGGCGCGCCGTCCGCGCGCAGCCGGCGGGCCCGAAGCACCTCGTCTGCAACGCCGACGAATCCGAGCCCGGCACCTTCAAGGACAGCGTGCTGCTGTGCGCCGACCCGTTCGCCGTCGTCGAGTCCATGACGATCGCCGCCTTCGCGGCGGACTGCTCGCGCGGCTGGCTCTACGTGCGCGCCGAGTACCCGTTCGCGTTCGAGCGCATGTCCAACGCGATCGCGCAGGCCCGCGCCGCGGGGCTGCTGGGCGCGAACGTGCTCGGTTCCGGCTTCGCGTTCGACATCGAGGTGCGGCGCGGCTCGGGCGCCTACATCTGCGGCGAGGAGACCGCGCTCTTCGAGTCGATCGAAGGCCGCCGCGGCGAGCCGCGCAGCAAGCCGCCCTTCCCCGTCGAACACGGCCTGTTCGGGCGGCCGACGATCGTGAACAACGTCGAGACGCTCGCGAACGTGCCGCAGATCGTCCTCGGCGGCGGCGCGGCGTTCGCACGGCGCGGCAGCGGCGAGTCCACGGGCACGCGGCTCTTCTGCCTGAGCGGCAGCGTGCGTCACCCGGGCGTCTACGAAGTGCCCCTCGGCACCCCGCTGGCCGAGCTGATCGGCATGGCCGGCGGCGTCCCCGAGGGCCGCGAGTTGCGCGCCGTGCTCCTCGGCGGCGCGGCCGGGACGTTCCTGCGCCCCGACGAGCTGGACCTGCCGCTCACGCTCGAGGCCACGCGGGCCGCCGGCACGACGCTGGGCTCGGGCGTCGTCATGGTGTTCGACGACTCGGTGGACCTGCGCGACATCGTGCTGCGCATCGCCGCGTTCTTCCGCGACGAGTCCTGCGGGCAGTGCGTGCCCTGCCGCGTCGGCACCGTGCGCCAGCAGGAGGCGCTCGTGCGCCTCGCCACCGGCCGGCCGCTCGGCGGCGCCGCCGGCGAGCTGGTGCGCCTGCAGGAGCTGGGCGCGCACATGCGCGACGCCTCGATCTGCGGCCTCGGCCAGACCGCGTCGTCGGCCGTCGAGTCCGCGCTGCGCAAGTTCGACCTCTTCGGGGCCGTGCCCGCCGTGGAGGCCGCGGCGCCCGAGCGCGCCGGCGCACCGACCCCGCCGGAGCCGGCCGCCGGCCGCGTCGCGTTGACCGTCGACGGCCGGCCGGTCCAGGTCGCCGCGGGGGCGACGCTCCTCGAGGCCTGCCGCTCGCTCGGCATCGAGGTGCCGACGCTCTGCCACCTCTCCACGCTCACGCCCGCGAACGCGTGCCGGCTCTGCGTGGTCGAGGTCGAGGGCGCCCGCGTCCTCGCCCCGAGCTGCTCGCGGCCCGCCGAGCCGGGCATGGTCGTGCACACCCGCTCCGCGCGCGTGCGCCACTCCCGCCGGCTCGTGCTCGAGCTGCTCGGCTCGTCGGTCGACCTCTCGTCGGCGCCCGAGCTGCAGGCGCTCCAGCGCGAGTACGGCTGCGAGCCGTCGCGCTTCGGCGCGCCCGCGCCGCCCGACGACCGCGACGCCACCGTCGCCGGGCACCACCATCCGCCCCACGGCGACGGGGCGGCCACCGTCGCCCAGCCGGTGAAGGTCGACAACGACCTCTACGTCCGCGACTACGCCAAGTGCGTGCTCTGCTACAAGTGCGTCGAGGCCTGCGGCGAGGACCACCAGAACACCTTCGCCATCGCCGTCGCCGGCCGCGGCTTCGGGGCGCGGATCTCGACCGAGTTCGACGTGCCGCTGCCCGGCTCGGCGTGCGTCTACTGCGGCAACTGCATCGCCGTCTGCCCCACCGGCGCGCTCGTCGCGAAGACCGAGCACGACCTGCGGCAGGCCGGCGAGTGGCACCCGGAGCGCCAGAGCGAGACCGACACGATCTGCCCCTACTGCGGCGTGGGCTGCACCCTGCGCCTGCACGAACAGGACGGCCAGCTGGTCAAGGCGACCTCGCCGCTCGGGAACGACATCACGCGCGGCAACCTGTGCGTGAAGGGCCGCTTCGGCTGGCAGTTCGTCCAGCCCCGCGAACCCGGGACCGGCGCCTGAGCGCCGCTCCCGCACGCCCCCGCACGGCGAGCGCGCGACTGGACAGGGACGGCCTCCATGCCGTTTCCTCGCGACCATGAGTGAGCCCACCCCCGGCGCTCCCGAGGCGCCCGCCGAACGCGAAGACTTCATCCGCGAGACCGTCAAGGCCGACCTGGCCCGCGGCACGCACGCGGCCATCGTCACGCGCTTTCCGCCCGAGCCCAACGGCTACCTGCACATCGGCCACGCCAAGGCGATCTGCCTGAACTTCGGCATCGCCCGCCAGTTCGGCGGCCGCTGCAACCTCCGCATGGACGACACGAACCCGGCCAGGGAGGAGGTCGAGTACGTCGAGTCGATCCTCTCCGACGTGCGCTGGCTCGTGGGCGGCTGGGCCGACGACCGCCTCGGGCTCAAGCCCGCCGGTGCCCGTCCGGCGCCACGCACCGTGGACGGGCGCGACGACTACCACCAGGCGCCCGTGCTGGCCGCCGAGCACCCGAACGAGCCGCTCGAGCCGTTCTACGCGTCGGACTACTTCGACGCGCTCTACGCGTTCGCCGTCCGGCTGGTCGAGAAGGGCCGCGCCTACGTCTGCGACCACACCCCCGAGGAGGTCGACGCGATGCGCGGCGCCCCGGGCGAGGCGGGCCGCCCCAGCCACTGGCGCGGGCGGCCGGTCGCCGAGAACCTCGACCTGCTCGCGCGCATGCGCGCCGGCGAGTTCCCCGACGGTGCGCGCACGCTGCGCGCGAAGATCGACATGGCGTCCCCGAACGTGTGGATGCGCGACCCGATCCTCTACCGGATCCGCCACGCCGCGCACCACCAGACGGGCGACGCGTGGTGCATCTACCCGATGTACGACTGGGCGCACGGCCTGTCGGACTACATCGAGGGCGTCACGCACAGCATCTGCACGCTGGAGTTCGTGCCGCACCGCGAGCTGTACGACTGGCTGCTGCAGGCGCTCGACCTACCGCGGCCGCTGCCGCACCAGTACGAGTTCGCGCGCCTCAACGTGACGCACACGGTGATGAGCAAGCGCAAGCTCTTGCGCCTCGTCCGCGAGGGCGTCGTGCGCGGCTGGGACGACCCGCGCATGCCCACGATCTCGGCGATGCGCCGGCGCGGCTACCCCGCCGCGGCGCTGCGCGACTTCGTGGAGCGCGTCGGCGTCGCACGGCGCGAGAACCGCGTCGAACTGGCGCTGCTCGAGCACTGCGTGCGCGAGGAGTTGAACCGCACGGCGCTCCGCCGCATGGCGGTGCTGCGCCCTCTCAAGGTGGTGATCGAGAACTACCCCGAGGGCCAGGTCGAGTGGTTCGAGGCGGCGAACAACCCCGAGGACCCGGCGGCCGGCGTGCGGCAGGTGCCGTTCTCGCGCACGTTGTGGATCGAACAGGACGACTTCCGCGAGGTGCCCCCGCCCAAGTACTTCCGGCTCTCCCCCGGCACCGAGGTGCGCCTGCGCACCGCCTACCTCGTGCGCTGCACCGGCGTGGTCAAGAACGACGCGGGCGAGGTCGTCGAGGTCCGCGCCACGTACGACCCCGCGACGCGCAGCGGCAACGCCCCGGACGGCCGCAAGGTCAAGGCGACGATCCACTGGGTGTCGGACTCGCACGCCGTGAGCGCCGAAGTGCGCCTGTACGACACGCTCTTCCCGCAGGTGGACCCCGAGGACGTGCCCGAGGGGACCGACTTCCTCTCCGGGTCCAACCCGGGTTCGCTCGAGGTGATCGAGGACTGCCGGCTGGAGGCGGCGCTCGCCGAGCCGGCCGCCGGCACGCCGCTCCAGTTCGAGCGCGTAGGCTACTTCTTCCCCGACCCCGACTCGCGGCCCGGCCGGCCCGTCTTCAATCGCACGGTGACGCTCAAGGACGCCTGGGCGCGCCTCGAGAAGCGCCAGGGCGGCGCCTGAGCCCCGGCTCCGGCCGCGGGCCCCGCAACGCGCAACGGCCGGCGCCCGCGAGGGAGCCGGCCGTTCGCGTGCCGCGCAGGCGTCGTCAGCGCACCACGGCGACGCGCTGCGCCGCCAGGCCCTCCGACGTGCGAAGCGTGACGAAGTAAAGACCCGGCGCAGCGGGGCGGCCGTCGCCGGCCCCGTCCCACCAGCGCTGGTATTCGCCCGGCGCCAGCATGGACCGCTCGAGCGTGCGCACGTGGCGGCCGGTCGCGTCGACGACGTCGAGGCGCACGAACTCCGGCCGCGGCAGCCGGAACGAGACCGTGGTGCCCGACGGCGTCGGGTTGGGGCTCGGGGCCAGCAGTGCCACGGCCGCGCCCGCCGGGAACGCGTGCGTGGCCGTGGTGGGCCCGAAGACGGCCTGCGATCCGTCGTTCTCCACGACCCGCAGCCGGTACCAGTCCTCCCGACCCGATTGCACGGTGCGGTCGAGCGCCGCCGAGAGCCCGTCCTGCGTGTAGAGGTCGGCTTCGACCGGCGTCCACGGCCCCACCTCGCCGTCGCCGCGCTCGAGGCTGACCGACTGGAGACCGGCCGCGTCCTGGAAGCG
>CAZIXL010000274.1:1230-5007 GCA_964542885.1 uncultured bacterium | reverse complement strand
GCCGGAACTCGTCGTCGCCGGTCGCGAGCGGGAACGTGAGCGCGTCGAACACCAGCCGCTCCAGCGGCAGGCCGTACTCGGTCGTGACGATGTCGCGGATGCGGCGCGCCACCTCGAGCTTGCGCCCGGCCGTCTTGGCCATGCCCTGCTCGTCGATCGTGAGCGCGATCACGGCGGCGCCGTAGCGCATGACCAGCGGCATCACGGCGTCGATGCGCTCGCGGCCGTTCTCCAGGTTGATCGAGTTGACGATCGCCGAGCCCGGGCACGCCTGCAGCGCGGCCTCGATCACCGGCGCCTCGGTCGAGTCGATGCAGAGCGGCGCCTCGACCGCGAGCGAGAGCTTCTTGACCAGCGCGCGCATCATCTCGCGCTCGTCCGTGCGCTCGGTGAGCGCCAGGCACACGTCCAGCACGTGCGCGCCGCCCTCGACCTGCTCGCGGGCGATCGCGATCATGTCGTCGAGCCGCCCCTCGAGCGCGAGGCGCTTCATCTTGCGCGAGCCCTGCGTGTTGAGCCGCTCGCCGATCAGCATCGGCGCCGGTTCCTGGCGCAGCGTCACGGCGGTCATGCCGCTCGAGACGCTCCACGGGCCGCGCCCGGGGCGCGCCCTCGGGGCGACGCGCCCCACGGCCGCGACCAGCGCACGGATGTGGTCGGGCGTCGTGCCGCAGCAGCCGCCGACGGCGTTCACGCCCAGGTCGAGCACGAACTCGCGCAGCGTCTCGGCGAACGGTTCCGGCCGCATGGGGTAGAGCGTGCGCCCGCCGTCGTTGATGGGCAGGCCCGCGTTCGGGATGCAGTGGATCGGCGTCGACGCGTTCTCGCACAGGTAACGGATCGAGTCGCGCATCAGGTCGGGGCCCGTCGAGCAGTTGAGCCCGATGATGTCGACGTGCAGCGCCTCGAGCGTGGCGAGCGCGCCGCGCACGTCGGTGCCGAGCAGCATGCGGCCCGTGGGGTCGAGCGTAACCGAGCACTGGATCGGCACCTCGCGGCCGGCGAGCGCCATCGCCTCGCGCGCGGCGAGCACCTGCGCCTTCATCTCGAGGATGTCCTGGCAGGTCTCGAGGATCAGCACGTCGGCGCCGCCCTCGATCAGCCCGCGCGCCTGGTCGCGGAACGCGTCCACCAGCTCGGGCAGCCCGGCGCGGCCCAGGTCGGGATCCTCGGACGACGGCAGCAGGCCCGACGGTCCCATGGAGCCGGCGACGAAGCGCGGCCGGCCGTCGGCGGCCGCGAAGCGGTCGGCCACGCGGCGCGCGTTCGCGGCGGCGGCGCGGTTCAGCTCGAACGTCTTCGCGCCCAGGTCCCACTCCTCGAGCCGCGTGCGCGAGGCCTGGAACGAGTTCGTCTCGACGATGTCGGCGCCGGCCTCGAAGTACGCGGCGTGGATCGACTCGACGACGTCGGGCCGCGTGAGGCTCAGGTAGTCGATGCAGCCCTCCCAGCGCTTGCCGCCGAAGTCGTCCGCCGACAGCTCGCGGGCCTGGACCTGGGTGCCCATGCCGCCGTCGAAGAACAGGACGCGCTCGCGCAGGGTGTCGAGAAGCCGGCTCATGTTCGGGAAGCGCTCCGGGTGGCTGCCGCGGGCGGCTCGCGCGGCGGGTGGCTGCGGATGGCTGCAGGTGGGCGACAAGGCTATCGGGCCGCCGCCCGCGCGGCAAATACGGCGTTGACGCGGCCGCCTCGCCCGTCATGATGCGGTCATGGGAACGACACTCGTCCTGCTGCGGCACGGCCGCGCGACCGGCCAGGGTCCCGACGCCGCGCTCATGCCCGAGGGCCTCGCCCACGTCACGGCGCTGGGCCGCCGGCTCGCGGCCGAGGGGTTCGCCCCGGCCCGCGCCTGGTGCAGCCCCTACCGGCGGGCGGTCGAGACGGCCCGCGCGGTGCTCGCGCAGGTTGCACCGCCGATGGAGGCGGAGCATCTACCGGAACTGGTTCCCGATCACGACCCCGACGACACGCTCGCGACGCTGGCGGCGCTCGACCTGCCGCAGGGCCGCGTGCTGCTGGTCGCCCACCTGCCGCTGCTCGGCCTGCTGGTCCAGAAGCTGACCGAGGAGGTGGTGGCGTTCTCGCCGGGCACGCTGGTCGAAATCGACACGGACGCGGCGCTCGCCGGAGGGCGGGTCGCGCGCATCATCGGGCCCGAGGGCGCCACGAGCTGAGCCGGCGCCCCGAGAAGGGAGCGCTGGCATGGCGTCGTGGAAGGGCAAGGTCGCGGTGGTGACGGGCGGCAACCGCGGGATCGGCCGCGGCATCGCCGAGGCGCTGGTGAAGGACGGCCTGGCCGTGGCGATCACGGCCCGCCGCCTCGAGGACGCGGAGTCGGCCGCGAAGGAGATCGGCGCCGCGCGCGGCTACGCGTGCGACGTGCGCCGGCCGCAGGACGTGGCCGCGCTCTTCGCCGCGGTGGACCACGACCTCGGCGGCGTGGACGTGCTGGTGAACAACGCCGGGGTCGGCGTGTTCGCGCCGATCGAGGAGATGCGCGTCGAGGACTTCCAGGCCGTGATCGAGACGAACGTGAACGGCCTCTTCTACTGCACGAAGGAGGCGATCCCGCGCATGAAGGCGCGCGGCGGCGGCTACGTGTTCAACGTGTCGTCGCTGGCCGGGCGCAACGCGTTCCCGGGCGCCGGCGCGTACTGCGCGAGCAAGCACGCGGTGAACGGGTTCAGCGAGGTGCTGTTCCAGGAGGTGCGCGACGCGGGCATCCGCGCCACGTACCTCATGCCGGGCAGCGTGGCGACCGATTTCGGCCGCGGCTCGGCCGCGAAGCAGGAGTGGGCGCTGCAGCCCGAGGACGTGGGCGAGATGGTCGTGGACCTGCTCCACACCTCGCCGCGCGCGCTGCACAGCCGCGTCGAGATGCGGCCTTCGAAGCCGCCGAAGCGGGGCTGACCGGAGGCGGGATGCCGCGGGGGCGGCGCTCGCGCCCGCGGCCCGGGTCCCGGCGGACGGGGCCGGCCGCGCCGCCACCGGCTCCCTGCCCGCCGCGCTGGGCGCTCGAATCGGCGCGCCCGCCGGGGCCGGTTTGTGGGCCCCGGCCGCGCTCGGATAGCTTCCGGGATCGTTCCCTGCCCCAACGGCTCCCCCGGCCGCCCGTCGCGGCCCGCCGGGCTCCCCGCACACGCCAACACGGAGGAACCGTGTCCCGTACCCGTCCGTTCACCCTCGCGGGCCTGCTGCTCGCGTTCGTCCTGAGCCTGCCGGCCGCGGGGCTCGCCGCCCCGGCCGCGATGCCGCCCGACGAGGCGCCGTGGTGGACCGGCAAGCCCGATTCGGTCGCGTTCCAGGCCCGCATGGAGAAGCGCCTCGCGCTGGCGAAGGCCGCGATCGACCGGATGCTGAAGGCCCGGGGCAAGCGCACGATCGAGAACACGCTCGTGCCCTACGACGAGGCGCTGCGGCAGCTCGACATGGCCGGCTCGCAGGCGAGCCTCGCCGAGAACGTGCTGCCCGACCGCGCGACCCGCAACGCCGCCGAGAAGATGAGCCAGGAGGTGGCGGCCTACTTCACCGAGCTGTCGCTGAACCGCAAGGTCTACGACGCGCTCGCGGCGCTCGACGTGTCGAAGACCGACCCGGCGACGCGCTACTACGTCACCCGCACGCTGCGCGACTTCCGCCTGGCCGGCGTCGACAAGGACGACGCCACGCGCGAGAAGATCAAGAAGGTGAGCGACGAGGTCGTGGCGGTGGGCCAGGAGTTCAGCAAGAACATCCGCGAGGACGTGACGACCAAGTGGACGCTGGTCGGCATCGCGG
>CAZIXL010000274.1:0-1220 GCA_964542885.1 uncultured bacterium | reverse complement strand
AGAACATCCGCGAGGACAAGTCGACGATCACCTGCACGGTCGCCGAGCTCGACGGCCTGCCCGAGGACTACATCGCCCGCCACAAGCCGGACGCCGACGGCAATATCACGCTCACGATCGAGTACCCCGACGCGATCCCGCTGTTCAACTACGCGAAGAGCGAGGCGGTGCGCAAGCGCATGTACATGGCGTACGTGAACCGGGCGTACCCGAAGAACATGGAAACGCTCGACCGCCTGCGCGAGAAGCGCCACGAGCTGGCGCTGCTGCTGGGCTTCCCGGACTGGGCCGACTGCATCACCGCCGACAAGATGGTGGGCTCGGCGGCGAACGCGCGCACGTTCATCGACCGCGTGGTCGCCGCGTCGGCCGACAAGCAGGCGAAGGAGTACGAGCAGCTGCTGGCCCGCAAGCGCCAGGACGACCCGAACGCGAAGGCGGTCGAGTTCTGGGAGGTCAACTACTACAAGGAGCAGGTGCGCAAGGCCGACTACGACTTCGACGCCCAGTCGATGCGCCCCTACCTGCCCTTCGACCGCGTGAAGCAGGGCATCCTCGACCTGTCGGCGAAGCTGTTCGACGTCGAGTTCCGCAGGGTCCCCGACGCGCCCGTGTGGGACCCGCAGGTCGAGTGCTACGAACTCTACGACGGCGGCAAGCTGGCGGGCCGCTTCTACCTCGACATGCATCCGCGCGACGACAAGTACAACCACGCCGCCCAGTTCGACATCCGCACGGGCATCGAGGGCCGGCAGATCCCCGAGGCGGCGCTCGTCTGCAACTTCCCCGGCGGCACGCCGGGCGACCCGGGCCTGTGCGAGATCGACGACGCCGAGACCTTCTTCCACGAGTTCGGCCACCTGCTGCACACCATGTTCGCCGGCCACGGCAAGTGGGTCGGCGTGGGCGGCATCCGCACCGAGCAGGACTTCGTCGAGGCGCCCTCGCAGATGCTCGAGGAGTGGATGAAGAGCCCCGAGGTGCTGGCGACGTTCGCGAAGCACTACGAGACGAACGAGCCCGTGCCCGCCGAGCTGGTGAAGCGCATGGACCGAGCGAACGCGTTCGCCAAGGCGATCGACGTGCGGCGCCAGATGGTCTACGCGGGCTTCTCGCTCGGCTGCTACGACCGCGACCCGAAGACGCTCCAGACCGACGCGCTGTTCAAGGACCTGGTGAAGAAGTACCAGCCGTTCCCGTGGGTCGACGGCACGCACTTC
>CAZIXL010000273.1:0-5030 GCA_964542885.1 uncultured bacterium | reverse complement strand
GGAAGCCGGCGAACGCCAGCTCGTCGATGCCCTCGGGCAGCGGCGCGACGGCGGCGAGCAGCGTGGCGGGATCGGCGCCGACGGCGACGGCCACCTCGAGCCCGTTGCCGGCCTGCTCGGCGCGGTGGTAGTGGAAGCCGCCGCCCTTGCCGATCTGCCAGTGCATGCCCGTCGTGCGCTCGTCGTAGACGTGGATCCGATAGATGCCGAGGTTCCGCTTGCGGGTGACGGGGTCCTCGGTGAAGACGAGCGGGAACGTGACGAAGCGCCCGCCGTCGCCGGGCCACAGCTGCAGGATCGGGAGCGACGAGAGGTCGGCCCCGAGCGAACGCTCCTGCGCGGCGCCGCGCTCGATGCGCGAGGGCCGGCTGGCGAGCACGCGCCCGGCGCTGCCGCGCAGGGCCCACAGGTCGCCGAATGCCCTGGGGGGCAGCGCGTGGAAGATGGCTTCGATCTCGGCGCCGACGGCGGCGGGCGTGCGGCCGAGCGCCCACTCGATGCGGCGCCTGGCGGCGAGCACGTTCACGGCCAGCGGGAAGGCGGCGCCGCGCACGTTCTCGAACAGCAGCACGGGGCCCTCGGCCTTGACCTCGCGGCAGGCGATCTCGGTGACCTCGTACTGCCAGTCGACCTCGCGCGTCACGCGCTTCAGGTCGCCCTTCGACTCGCAGTGATCGAGGAAGTCGCGGAGGGTGCGGAAGGTCATGCTCGGCTTCCTGCGTGAGCGCCGCCGGGGCTGGTCGCGAGGGCGCCGCCGGGGCTGGTCGCGAGGGCGCCGCCGGAAACGGTCCGGGCGCGTCCGGGCGGACGCTCGGCTGCGGCATCCTGCCTCCGCCTCGCTAGGCGCTCCGGTCGCTCCGCCATCCTGGCTGCGCTCCCTGCGCGACTCCGCCCGAACGCGCCCGGACCGTTTCCGGCTCCGTCTGGCAGCACCCTCTCTTCGCTCATTCCAGCTCGTCCTCGCGCCAGCCTTTGCCGGCGGGTTCGCCGAGGAGGGCGAGGACCTTGTCGGTGAAACCTTCGACGAGGGGTGCCAGTTCCTGCGCGCCGCGGTAGTAGGGCAGCGAGATGGGCATCACGACCACCCCCTCGCGCGAGAGTTTCGCCATGTTCTCGAGCGCGATCGTGGACAGCGGGGTCTCGCGAACGCAGAGCACCAGCCGCATGCGTTCCTTGAGTGCGACGGCCGCGGCGCGGGTGACAAGGGTGTCGGCGATGCCGATGGCGATCTTGGCGAGCGTGCTCACGCTGCAGGGGACGATCACCATGGCGTCGTAGCGGTTGGTGCCGCTCGAGAAGGGTGCGGCGAGGTCGGCGTCGCGGAAGACCTTCGCGACGTGCGGCTCGAGGTCGCTCGGCTTGAGCGAGGTCTCCTCCTGCAGCACGTGGCGGGCCCAGTCGCTCATGACGAGGTACTTCTCGCCCGGGCAGCGCTTCACGAAATCCACGCCGTGGATCGCGCCCGAGGCGCCGGTCATGCCGATCAGGTAGCGGGCCACCCCTAGAAGCCCCCGGACGCGAGGCGCGCCGCCAGGACGACGGCCAGGACGGTCGCGCCCACCCACACGTTGATCTTGAAGAAGGCGAGATCGACGTGCTCGGCGAGGCGCTGCTCGAAGAACAGCAGGGCCATGGCGACACCCGCGAGCGCGGCCGTGGCGAGCCCCCAGGGCTGCGTCACCCGCGCGAACACCGGGGCGGCGCCGTTCGCCGGCCCCACGGCGGCGGCCGTGAGGAGCAGCAGTCCCGCGGCCGCGGCGTGCAGGACGCCCGAGACGCGGAGCGCGGCATCGCGCCCCATGCGAACGACCAGCGAGTGGATGCCGTTCGCGCGGTCGAAGTCCTCGTCGAGCGTCGCGTAGATGATGTCGAAGCCGCTCACCCACGCGAACGCGAACAGCGAGAGCAGCACCGCCGGGCCCGGGTTCGCGAGGTCCGGGTGCGCGGCCGCGAAGCCGGCGAGCGGCGAGAGCGCGAGCGCCGTGCCCACGCCGAAGTGGCAGAGCGGCGTGAAGCGCTTGAGGTACGGGTAGCCCGCGAACACCGCGAGCGGGATCGCCGACACCTCGAGGTACCACGGCCCGAGCGCCGCGCATGCCGCGAGGTAGGCCGCGGTGCTGCCGAGGAGCAGCGCGACGGCCTCGGCCGTCTTCATCCTCCCGGCGGGCAGCTCGCGCACGAGCGTGCGCGGATTGCGCGCGTCGATGTGGCGGTCGATGAGCCGGTTGAGGCTCATGCCCGCCGTGCGCGCGCCCACGGCGGCGACCGCGATCAGCAGCCAGCGCCACGCGCCGAGCGCCGGCCCGGGCGCGCTGAACACTCCCGCCAGGATGAGCGGCAGCGAGAACAGCGTGTGCTCGAACCGCACGAACGACGCGTACGTGCGCAGGCGGTTGGGCGGGCCGATGGCGGGAGCGGTGGCGGTCATGGCGGGTCCCGGCCGGGGCGGGCCGGGCGGGGGAAGGTAGCCGGTTTGCGGGCGGGGGGGAAAGCACCGACGCGGCGACTGCACCGGCGCGGCGACTCGGCCGCCCCGGCAGCGAGGCGGTCGCGACGCGATCGTTCGATCGTCCCGGAAAGGAGTACCCTGCCGCCCCATGCGAATCCCCACCCTGGCCGGCCTCACCGAGGGGACGCGGCGTGTCGTGGCGCGCTTTCCCGAAGTCATGCTCGTGGCCCTCGCGGCCGCCCTCTTCGGGCACCTCGCGATCCGCAACGAGACGCCGCGCTTCGACCAGTGGGCGCCGTGGGTCGCCGCGGCGGCCCTTGGCAGCTCGGCCTTCTTCGCGGTGGCGATCGTCACCGAGCGCCTGCGGCCCGCCGGCGCCGGGCGCTTCGGGGCGCCGCGCCTGGCCGGATCGCTGCTCGCGATCGGGCTGCTCGTCGTTTTCGCACTGCGCTGGGACGGCTGGAGCGAGTCGATCCGCTTCCACCGCCTCGTCCAGACCGGCGTCGCGCTCCACCTGTTCGTGGCGTTCGGGCCGTTCCTGGGGCGGCGCGAACCGAACGCGTTCTGGCAGTACAACCGCATCCTGTTCGTGCGTGCGCTCGTCGGCGTGCTGTTCTCGGGCGTGCTGTTCGTGGGGCTCGCGATCGCGCTGGCGTCGGCGAAGCCGCTCTTCGGGATCGCGATCCCCGAGCGCCGCTACTTCGACCTCTGGCTCGCGATCGCGTTCCTGTTCAACACCGGCTACGTCATGGCGGGCGTGCCCGAGGACGTCGGCGCCCTCGAGCACGAGACGCACTACCCGCAGGGCCTGAGGGTCTTCGCGCAGTTCATCCTGCTGCCGCTCGTGACCGTCTACCTCGTGATCCTCACCGCCTACCTCTTCAAGGTGCTGGTCACGCAGCAGTGGCCGAACGGCTGGATCGGCTGGCTGGTCTCGTCGGTGTCGGCGGCGGGCCTGCTGTCGCTGCTGCTCGTGCACCCGGTGCGCGAGCGCGCCGAGAACCGCTGGGTGAGCGTGTACGCGCGCTGGTTCCACCTCGCGCTCATGCCGTCGGTGGCCATGCTCTTCGCCGCGATCGGCAAGCGCATCGGCCAGTACGGCTACACCGAGGACCGTTACTTCCTGCTCGCGCTCGCGTGCTGGATCGCGGTCATCACGGTCGTCTACACGGTGCGGCGCGCCGCCGACATCCGCTGGATCCCGATCACGCTCTGCGCGCTCGCGGTGGGCACCGCGTTCGGGCCGTGGGGTGCGTACGGCGTCTCGCGCACCGACCAGGCACGGCGGCTCGCGCGCATGCTGGCACCGCTCGGGCTCGCGGCCGATTCCGTCTCCGCCCGGCCGGCGAACCCGCCCGACTGGCAGGCGCGCAAGGCGCTGAGCTCGGGGATCGCCTACCTCGCCGGCACGTACGGCGTCGCGGCGCTGCCGCCGCCGCTGCGGCGGCTGGCGGAGGCCGACACGTCGCTCCACGCGGCGAACGACCGCGTGCGGCGCCCGGGTTCGGGCGAGGTGGTCGCGCGGTCGGTGATGCGCCAGCTCGGGCTCGCCTACGTGGATCCGTGGGAGACGGAGGGCAGGAAGTCCGTGTACCTCGGCCTCGGCCCGGTCGCGAGCCACGTCGAGGCGCTCGCGGGCGCCGACTTCGCGGTTTCGCTCAAGGGCCGGCCGCCGATCGTCTTCGAGATCGGCGACGGCAGCGGTCGGCTGGACCTGGACGCCCGGGCGCGCGCCTTGGCGGTCGAGGTGCCGTGGGGCCGCTGGATGTTCCCGCTCGATTCGACGCTCGGCGACCTCGAAGTTCGCGGGGAGTTCCCGAGCGGCCGGCCACGCAACCCGATCCGGCTCGCCGCGGGGCCCGGGCCCGATTCGGCGCGGGTCGTCCTCGACGAGTTCGAGGTCTCGATGCAGGCCGACACGCTGGACTTCGCGACGCTCGGCGGCACGCTCTACCTGCCCGGCCCGGGTCGCGCGCACTGAAGTCGGCAGGAACCCGGACCGCCCCCGAAGCGGCCTTCGGGACCAGCGTCCAATGCCTGGCCTTCCCCCGAAGGGCACGGGCACGTCCGCCGGGCGAAGGCCGATCCGGGAGCGGCCGCTCCGGCTTCCCTCGTGGTGGTCGCCCGGGCCACGAGGATGTGACAGCCGACGCGAGCCCGCGCCCCGTCTCCGGCGAATGGAACGCGCCATTCCTGCGAGCGTCACGCGCTCGGCTACACTCCCGGCGCCATGCGTCGTGCGCTCCTTCTCCTCGTCCTGACGGCCCTGCTTCCTGCGGGCCTCGCCTGGTCCGCGCCGTGGATCGCCCCGGTCGCGGCCCCGGCCCTGGTGCGCGAGGGCGCCGACTACGAGACGGTCGTGCCGACGCTGCCCGCGGGCATCGACGAGTTCGAGCTGTTCCTGCTGATCGAGGACGGGCCACGTCGCCTGGTCCGCCTCGCGCCGGAGCGCGAGGGCCGCGGCGGCACGGTGCGCTGGCGCATGCCGCGCGTCGGCGCCTCGCGCGGCCGGCTCGTGCTGCGCGCGGGCGGGCGGCTGAGCGAGTCCGAGTCGGCGCCGTCGGAACCGTTCGAGATCGTG
>CAZIXL010000272.1:0-5042 GCA_964542885.1 uncultured bacterium | reverse complement strand
CCGCGCGCGAGGCGCTCGCGGCGCTGGTGGCGGCGGCCGGGAAGGCCGCGCGGGACGTGCCGGAGGCGTGGGCGGGACTGCGACTGCACGAGGCGCTCGACGCCGCGTGGACCGTGGTCGAGCGCGCGAACGAATTCACCGACCGCGCGAAGCCGTGGGCGGTCGCGAAGGACGAGGCGCGCCGCGTCGAGCTGGGCACCACGCTCGCGGCGTTGCTCGAGACGCTGCGGCTGGCGGCGATCTGGGCATGGCCGGCGATCCCCGGGCGCTGCGAGGCGCTGTGGGGCGTGCTCGGCCTGCCGGGCTCCCCGGGGGATGCGCACGGCGACGCCGCGAAGCCGGCGTTCGGGGCGGCGCCGCCCCGCGCCCTCGGCGAGCCCAAGATCCTCTTCCCGCGCATCGACCTCCAGCAGGCGGCCGGCGCGTGACCGCGCGCCGCGCCGCCGCCGCGACCCGGGCGGCGCGGCGGGCTGCCCGCCGATGATCGACACCCACTGCCATCTCTGCGACAAGCGCTTCGACAGGGACCGCGCGAACGTGCTGGACCGCGCGCGCCACGTGGGCGTCACGCACCTGGTCGAGATCGCGTACGGGCCCGGCATCTGGGAGAAGGCGTTCGCCCTCGCGGCGGACCACGCGAACGTGTTCCTGTGCGTGGGCGTGCACCCGAGCGAAGCGGCGAAGGTGCCCATGGCCGCGCTGGACGAACTCCGCGGGCACGCCGGCCACGCACGCGTCGTGGCGATCGGCGAGACGGGGCTCGACTTCTACCGCGACTACGCGCCACGTGAAGACCAGGAACGCTGGTTCCGCGCGCAGCTCGCGCTGGCCGACGAAAAGGGCCTGCCCGTGGTCATCCACCAGCGCAGCGCGCTCGAGGACGTGATGGCGATCCTCGAGGAGGTGCGCCCGCAGGCCGGCGGCGTGCTGCACTGCTTCGACCAGGACGCGGCGACGGTCGAACGCGCGCGGGCGATCGGCTTCAAGCTCGGCCTGGGCGGCGTGCTCACCTACGGGCACGCGGCGCTGGACGAAGCCGTGCGGTCCGCGCCCGAGGACATGCTGGTGCTCGAGACCGACGCGCCGTACCTGGAGCCCGAGCCCCGCTCGCTCAAGCGCAACGAGCCGTCGCTGCTCACCCGCGTGGCGGCCCGGCTCTGCGAGCTGCGCGGCTGGACGCCGCGGCAGGCGGTCGAGATCACGCGCCGGAACGCCCGCGAGCTGTTCCGGCTGCCCATCGGCTGAGCCGCCGCCCGCGCGGCCGGCGCGTGGTGTCCGCGCGCGCTGCAAACGTTTCCGGCGCGGCGGGTCGGGGGCCCGCGACGAGCGCGTTGCCCGGCATTTCCGCACGAACCCTGACGCGCCCGGGCGCTCAAGGAACCGGCGCTCCCGCCGAAAACTAGGAGGCCATGAACGAGTCCTTCCCCGGCCTTTCCCCGGCGGTCCTGCTGTCCGCCCTGCTGGTCGCCCTCGCCATGTCGCTGCTCTACCTGATCGCCCGAGCCGTCCGGCGGGGCGCCGCCCGCGAGCAGCGCAGCCGCGCCGCCGAGCTGTTCCGGCTGCTCGCGGGCCGGCTGGCGGGCCACGTGCCGGTGCGCGCGCTGCGCGCGGCCGCGCGCGACTCGCAGAGCGAGCCGTTCTGGGGCGCGATCGAGGCGATCACCACCACGCTGCGCCCGCGCGAGCGGCGCGAGCTGGCGCGCGCGCTCGAGCACAGCCGCCACCTGGTCGTCGAGCGCCACGTGCTGCGCCGCGACGACGCCCCGGCGCGCCGCGAACTGGCGGCCCGCCGCCTGGGCCTGCTGCCCACGCAGCGCTCGCGGCGCCTGCTGCGGCGCGCGCTCGTGCGCGGCGCCGAGCCGGTGCGCTTCGCGGCCGCGCGCTCGCTGGCCGCGCACCGCGACCTCGCGGCGCTGGGCTGGCTCCTCACGCACCCGGGCACGCTCGCGGGCCGCCCGGTGCGCTCGCTCTCGGGCCTCCTGCGCGCCTGGGGCCCGCGCGGCCGCGCGCTGCAGATGGCGGCGCTCGAACGCCGCGACCTGCCGCCCGCGGTCGAGTCCGCGCTGCTCGACGCGCTGGGCATCACGCGCTGCCGCTCGGCGCGCGAGGCGATCGAGTCGCGCCTGCGCAGCGACTGCACCGACACGCGCGTCGCGGCGGCGCGCGCGCTCGGCCGCCTGGGCATGGGCGAGGCGATCCCGGGCCTGATCCTCGCGCTCGCCGACTCGGACTGGCCGGTCCGCGCGCAGGCCGCGCGCGCGCTGGGCCGCCTGCGCGCGACGCCCGCGGTCGAGGCGCTCTCGCAGCGCGTAACGGACCCGGCATGGTGGGTGCGCCACCACGCGGCGTACGCGCTCGCGGGCCTGGGCTCGGAGGGCCGCGACGCGCTCTGCGAGCTGGTCGTGCGCTCGAGCGACCCGTTCGCGCGCGAGATGGCGCGCGAAGCGCTGGATCGCGCCAAGGACCGGCGCAGCGCCTGACGCGGTTCCCGGCGACGAAGGCCGCGGACGGGTCGCGGATCACCCCGGCCCGGGTTCGCCAGGAGCCGTCCCGGCGGACGCTCCGCTCCGGCCATCCCTGGCCTCCGCTGCGCTAGGCTGCCCGCGCGCTGCGCCGCTCCGTGGCTCGCGCACGCGTCCAGACTCCGCCGGGGCGGCCCCTGGCGAACCCGGGCCTGCCGATGCGCTGGTGCGTGGATTTCGTCTCGCCGGGTTCGGCCTCTAGACTGCGGCGATGAACCGGCGATCGGGACTGGGGCAGCGGCAGTCGCGGGCTTCGGAGTACATCCGCGAGAAGGCGGCTTCCGAGGGGAGCGAGGCGAGGCGCGTGAAGGACGCGCTGGCGGCGCGCGGGTTGTCGCCGCGCAAGCGTTTCGGGCAGAACTTCCTCGTGCGCGAGGATCTCGCCGAGCGGATCGTCGAGCACTGCCGGATCCACGCGGACGACGTCGTGGTCGAGATCGGGCCCGGCGCCGGCGCGCTCACGCCGCGGCTGGCGCAACGCGCGCGCGCGCTGGTGGCGGTCGAGAAGGACGCCGGGCTCGCGGCGTTCCTGCGCGAGGACCTCGAAGGCTGGTCGCGATTCGAGCTGGTCGAAGGCGACTTCCTCGAGTTCGACCTCGCGTCGGTCGCCGCGAAGCACGGCGTCGAAAAGCTCGTCGTGGTGGGCAACATCCCCTACAACGTGACCACGCCGATCCTCGAGCGCGTCTTCGAGCAGCGGCGCGTCGTCCACAGCGCCGTGCTGCTCGTGCAGAAGGAGTACGCCGAGCGCCTCGCGGCGGCGGCCGGCAGCCCCGAGTACGGCTCGCTCACGCTGTTCGCGCGCTACCACGCACTGCTCGAGCCGCTCATGAACATCCGCGCCTCGGCGTTCTGGCCGCGGCCCGAAGTGGACTCGATGCTGGTGCGCGCGCACCTGCGGGAGACGCCGCCCGTCGACGCGCCCGAGGAGCTGCTGTTCCGCATCATCCGCGGCGCGTTCCAGCAACGGCGCAAGCAGCTCGCGAACACGCTCGAGAACTCGCTCGGCCTGTCGCGCGACGCCGTCGAGCGGCTGGGGGCGCAGGCCGGCATCGACCTGCGGCGCCGCGGCGAGACGCTGACGCTCGAGGAGTTCGCGCGCCTCGCGCGCGCCGCCGGCGGCGCCGGCCCGCGCGCGCGGCGCGGACGCCCTAACGCAGCGAAGTCTTCGTCGAGTCCCGGGACGCGCCCTGCGGCGTCCGCGGCCGCCGCGCCTTCACCTCGGGGCGGGCTTCGTACGCCGACACCTTCGCGAGCATCGCCGCCTGGTCGCGCACCGCGGGGCCCAGCATCCACGCGCCGCTCTCGCGCGTGACGATCGCGCCCCTGGCGTCCAGCCCGAGCGTGGTCAGGCCCACGTACTGTCCCTGTTCGCCACCGTAGACCACGGTCGTGTGGTCGAGCTGGCGGCTCCGCTGGAGGAGCGGCACGTTGTGCGCGGCGACCGCGACGTCGATGCCCGGAACGGCCAGCGCCAGGTCCTCGGTCGGGGCCTTGCCGAGCGTCGAGAGCAGCACGACGACGTCGGCGCCCTCCTTGCGCAGCGCGGCCACGGCGCCGCGCGCGGCCTCGGTCGGGTCGCTCACCTCGATCGAGTCGGCCGCCTTCCCGTACTCGCCGTCCGGCGTCGCGAGCCCGAAGAAGCCCACCTTGTAGCGGCCCGCCTGCTTCACGAACCACGGCTTCGCGAGCAGCCGGTGGGGCGAACGCTCCCAGACGTTCGCGCAGGTGACCGGCAGCGGTGCGTCCCTCTGGATCGCCTGGTAGTACCCGAGCCCGAACTGCAGCTCGCGATCGCCCAGGCCCACCGCGTCGAGGCGCAGGTCGAGCATCGCCTGCGCGATGAACGGCGCGTCGTCGATCTCGAACGGGACGGTGGGGAAGTAGCCGCCCGCGTCGACCACGAGCAGGTTCGGGTCGAGCTTGCGCAGGCTGTCGGCGAACGCGGCGCGCCGCGACAGGCCGCCTTTCGGCACGTGGCAGCCGCAGGGCACCGTCTTCGCCTTCACGTCGCTGGTCGACAGGATCACGACCTTGCCGGCGGCGGCGGGCGTCTCGGCACGGGCCGGCACGATCGCGAGCGCGGCGACGACGGCCGGCACCGCGAGCCAGGCGAAGCGGAAGCGCGCGTACGTCGAGTGGGGACGGAGGGGCATGCGGGCGCTCCTTGAGGTTCGGAGTTGCGCGCCGGGGGCGCATGGAGGGGACACCGGGTGGCAATTCTGTCGGCCGCACGCGCCGCCGACAAGCCTCGAGGCCACGGGGACGTCAGGGGGACGTAAGAAAGCGCCCCACGGACGCGATCGTCCGCGGGGCGCCCGAATGCGAATCGCGGGGCCTAGGGCTCGACGAACTTGTAGCCGACCTTGTGCACCGCGACGATGAACGGCTTCTCGAAGCCCTCGCCGAGCTTGCTGCGCAGGTTCGAGACGTGCGTGTCGACCGTGCGGGTGGTGACGCCCAGTTCCTCGTCGACGCCCCAGATCTCCTCGAGCAGTTCCTCGCGGCTCACGGTGCGGC
>CAZIXL010000271.1:0-5042 GCA_964542885.1 uncultured bacterium | reverse complement strand
ACCGGGCGCAGGAACCACAGCGCGAGCGCCGTGGGCACCACGGCGACGAACGCGAACACGGAGACGAACAGCACGACGTCGCCGAACGCGGCCATGCCGGCGGAGGCCTGCGCGGCCGCACGCGGGTCGAGCGCAGTCCGCGCCGCGACCGCGCCCCACGCGAGCGCGAGCGCCAGCCCATAGCCGGCGGCGACCAGGGCGGCCTTCGCACGCGGGCTCACGCGGACCGCGCTCCCGGGCCGGTCACGGCCCGTCTCACCAGCGCAGCGTGCTGCGCGTGACGACGTACGCGCCGTCGCCGGTCGTGCCGGCGACGTGCTTCGGGGCGCGCAGGTTCGCCCAGCCGCCCGTCACGCCCAGCACCAGCCCGGGCGCGGGCGACCAGTCGGCGCTCGCGCCGGCGCGCGCGTCGGTCTCGACAACGCCCGACAGGATCAGCCGCGACTCGAACGGCTCGCCCGGCATCCACGCGTCGCCGATCGTGCTCTCGCCCTTGCGCGTGTACGCGCCCTCGAGCCCGAAGCGCCAGTCCGGGCCGCGCTGCCATTCGAGGCGGCCGTTCAGGCGGTCCACGTCGGGCCCGAGCGGGAAGGCGGTCGGGTACCCCGCGAATGCGAAGTTCGCGCCGTGGTACGACGAATACGTGTAGCGGTAGACCCGCGCGTACTCGCCGCGCAGCGTGATCGCGTCCTCGCCGAGCGCGCGGCGCGCGTCGAAGCCGGCCTGCCAGGCGATCGCGCGCGGGCGCTTCGCGGAGCTGAAGCTGAAGTCGTCCACCGCGACCTCGCCGTACAGCCGGACGCCCGGGCGCCAGCGCCACGCGACGTCGGCGGCCCACATCACGTTGTTCTGCCCCGCGCGCGGAATCGTGTCGGCCTGGGCGCCGCTCGCCTTGAGCACGCGCTTCTCGGCCTGCGCGTACGGGATCACCGGCACCACGTAGAGCGGCAGGCTGGCCGTGCCGTCGAAGCGCGCCAGCTCGGCCACCGACACGTCCCACGCCGCGGCGGGCCGCCACTCGAGCCGGTGCCCCGCGAGGTAGCTCTCGCCGAGCGGATCGAGCGTGGCGACGAACCACTCGAGCTGGAGCCTCGGCAGCACCGACACGCGCGCCTCGGCCACGTCGAACGCGGGGGCGCCGTCCGAGAGCGCCATCGTGCCCCACGCGCCCGGTCCCCAGCGCAGCCAGGTGTGCCCGAACTGCAGCCGCGCGCGGCGGCCGCGCCAGGTGACGTAGGCGCGGTCGAAGTAGGTGTTGAGCTGCACGCCCTCGATGAGCCCGAACTGCCGGCTGTCGGCGGGATTGCCGTGCGGGCCCGGGGACGTGGTGCCGGCGTAGACGTCGGACCACATCAGGACGTTCGGCCCGATCGCCGCGCTCGCCTGCAGGCCCGCGCGCAGGTCGCGCGCGACGGCGCCGCGGGCGCGGTCCTCGGCGTAGTCCCCGAGCGCGTAAGGCGAAAGCTCGAGCGCGCCTTCGTCGCTCTCGAACGTGGCCATGGGCTCCCAGCCGCCGGGTGCGTCGCCCGGATCCAGCTCGCGCCGCAGGCGCACCACGAGCGGGTCGGCGGCGGCCTGCGGGTGGTTCAGCACCAGCTCGTCGAGGAAGCGGCCGAGGTCGGCGCGGTCCCACGGCTGCGTGGAGAGGAACGCGGTGCCGAATCCCCAGCTCGCCGCCAGGTCCTCGACCATGCGGTAGACGGGCGATTCGACCGGGATGGACTCGAGGGCGTGCCAGCTGGCGCGGGCGGGGCCCGTCCACAGCGCGAGCGAGCAGGCGGCGGCGAGCACGGCGAAAGGCAGGCGACGGAGCATGGCGGGGCAGGATACGCGCGACGAATCCGGCCCGCCATGGGCCGGCCGGCCCGCGGCGCCGGTCGGCCGCCCCGCGGCGCCGGGCGCGCGGCCGGGAACCTTCCCGAGCGGGCGAGCGTAAGGCCCGAGTCCGCAGCCTCCCCCGAGTCCCCTGCCCCGGAGCCCCGCATGCTCGAAATCACCGGCCTCGTGAAGGTGTATCCCGGTCCCGTCGCCGCCCTGCAGGGCATCGATCTCGACGTACCGCTCGGCATGTTCGGCCTGCTGGGCCCGAACGGCGCCGGCAAGTCCACGGTGCTCCGCATCCTCGCCGGCCTGCTCGAGCCCACCTCGGGGCGCGTCACGCTCGACGGGCTCGACGTGATGGAGCGGCCCCAGTGGCTGCGCGAGCGCCTCGGCTACCTGCCGCAGGACTTCGGCTTCTACGCGCACCTCTCGGGCCGCGACATGCTGCTGCACCTGCTGCGCCTGAAGGGCGTGAACGCGCCGGGCGGCGCGCGCGCGCTGGCCGACGAGCTGCTGGAGCGGGTCAACCTCACGTTCGCGGCGAAGCGTCCGGTGAAGTCGTACTCGGGCGGCATGCGCCAGCGCCTCGGCATCGCCCAGGCGATCGCGGGCAACCCGCGCCTGCTGATCGTCGACGAGCCCACGGCCGGCCTCGATCCCGAGGAGCGCCTGCGCTTCTACCACCTGCTCGCCGAGCTGGCCGAGGAGCGCATCGTGCTCCTGAGCACGCACATCGTGGAGGACGTGGCGGTGCTGTGCCCGAGCTTCGCGGTGATCCGCCACGGGCGGCTGCTCGCGAAGACCACGCCGCGGGCGGCGCGCGAGGCGATCGAGGGCCGCATCTTCGAGGGCGTCGTGAGCCCCAGCGAGCTGCCGGAGCTGCGCGCGAACCGCCAGGTCACGCAGGAGCTGCTGGTCGAGGGCCGCCACCGGGTGCGCGTCTACGCGCCGGACGGCGACGCGCCGCAGGGCTTCGGCGCCGTGTCCCCGACGCTCGAGGACGCCTACCTCGTGCTCATGCGCACCGGCGCGCTGCCGGGCCTGCGCGCGCCGCAGTCGATCGCGGTCTCCGAGGCGGTGAAGGCGTGAACGCCGCGCGGACCCTCGAGGTCTTCCGCCAGGAGTTCGCCCACAACCTGCGCCGGCCGCTCTTCTGGGTGCTCGTCGTGCTCCTCGGCTTCATGATCTACATGCTCTCGACCGGCCACGCGAGCATCGGCTCGGGCGACGCACGGGTGGGCGGGCACAAGGCGTGGCTCACGTCCGAGTTCGCGCTCGCGCAGACGCTCATCATGCTCATCAGCATCATCTACGTGTTCTTCGTCTCGGTCGCGGCGGGCATGGCCGTGATCCGCGACGACGAGCAGAAGGTGGGCGAGCTGATCCACTCCACGCCGCTCCAGCCGGCCGAGTACGTGTGGGGCAAGTTCCTCGCCGTGCTCGCGAGCTTCCTCGGCGTGCTGCTGCTGCAGGTCGGTTTCTCGATGCTGTGCAACCACCTGCTGCCGCACGGCTCGAACGCGGAGTACATCGGGCCGTTCGCGGCCGTGAACTACCTGCGGCCGGCGCTCGTGTTCGCGATCCCGACCCTGGTGCTGTTCACGGGCGCCTGCTTCGCGATCGGCGGCTTTTCGCGCCTGCCCGTGCTGGTGTTCGCGTTCCCGATCGTCGTGCTGCTCGTGGACGCGTTCTTCCTGTGGGACTGGTCGCCGGCGTGGCTCCCGCTCGGCGTGAACCGCGTGCTCCAGTTCGCGGACCCCACCGGCCTGCGCTGGCTCAAGGAGACCTGGCTGCTCGTCGACCGCGGTGTGGACTTCTACAACACGTCCCCGCTCGGCCTGGACGCGCTCGTGATCGCGCAGCGCGTGACCGTGCTGCTCGTCGGCCTGGCGCTCGTGGCGCTGTACGAGCGGCGCTTCGCCCGACAGCTGCGCGGCGCGAAGGTGAACGAACGTGCGCGCGACGCCGCGCTCGCGGCGAAGGCGGCCGCGGCCGATCCCGACGAGCGCCCCGAGGTCCCGGCACCGCTCGCGTCCCTGGGCATGCGCGCGGCCGCGCCCGGCGCGTTCGCGACGATGCTCGAGGTGGCGCGCACCGAGATCTACCAGCTCCTGCGGGCTCCGGGGCTGTACCTGTTCGTACCGCTCATCCTCATCCAGACGCTGCTCAACGAATACGCGGTGGGCGCCTTCGACACGCCGCTCCTCAACACCGCCGGCAGCCTGGCGGGCGGCATGATGAACACGCTCACGCTGCTCGTGTGCATGGTGATCCTGTTCTACACGACCGAGTCGCTGCAGCGCGAGCGCGGCTCGGGCTTCGGCTCGATCTACTACGCGACGCCGCTGCGCACCGCCGCGATGCTCGCCGGCAAGGCGGTCGCCAACACCGTACTCGGCGTGGCGATCGTGCTCGCCTGCCTCCTCGGGGCGCTCGTGCTGGTGGCGCTCGAGGGCAAGGTCCCGCTCGACCCCACGCCGTTCGCGCTCGTGTGGGGCCTGCTGCTCGTGCCCACGTTCCTCGTGTGGACGGCGTTCGTGTCGGCGACGTACGCCGCGACGAGCAACCGCTACGCGACCTACGCCATCGGGCTCGCCACGATGGTCCTGTCGGGCTGGTTCCAGATGCGCGGCAACATGAACTGGGTGTTCAACTGGGACCTGTGGAGCGCGGTCCGCTGGACCGACATCGCGACGTTCCAGTACGACGCGACGGCGCTCGTGCTCAACCGCGTCGCCTGGCTGGGCATGGCGGTGTTCCTGACCGTGCTCACGCTGAGGCTGTTCGAGCGCCGCGAGCGCGACGCCACGAACACCCTGCTGCGGCTGCGCCCCGGCGCGCTCGCCGGCGCGTTCGTGTCGCTGTCGCCGTTCCTCCTGGTGCCGCTCGTGGCGGGCTCGCTCCTCGCCTGGCAGGTGGACCAGGGTTTCGAGGGCGCGGCGGCGAAGAAGGCGCGGCTCGACTACTGGAAGAAGAACGTCCAGACGTGGAAGGACGCGCCCGTTCCCACCACGGCGGGCGTCGACCTGGACGTGCGCTTCGACCCGCCGAAGCACGCGTTCACGATGCGGGGCTCCTACCTGCTGCAGAACACGACCGACGCGACGATCGACCGGTTCCCGATCACCTACCACCCGCGCTGGAAGGACCTGCGGTGGACGGTCGACGCCGAATCGTGCAGCACCGAAGTGCGTTCCGGACTCGCGATCGTGACGCCGAAA
>CAZIXL010000270.1:0-5085 GCA_964542885.1 uncultured bacterium | reverse complement strand
GGTGCCGACCCACAGGACCTGCGGGTCGGACGGGTCGAGCGCGAGGCAGCCGATGCTCGAAGTGCCCTGGTCGTCGAAGATCGGCGACCACGTGGTGCCGGCGTTCGTGGTCTTCCACACGCCGCCGTAGCAGGCGGCGACGTACCAGGTGCTCTTGTCCTTCGGGTTCACCACCAGGTCGCCGATGCGCCCCGAGGTCACGGCCGGTCCGATCGAGCGGAACTTGAGCCCGTTGAAGGTGGACGACTTGAGCTTCGCGTCGGCCTTGACGGCCGCGGCGGGAGCCTTGCGGGCGGCGAACGCGGGCACGGCGCCGAGCAGGGCGCACAGCACCGCGACGAACACGGTGAGAGGACGCTTCATGGGAAGGATCTCTCCCTGATCATGGGATGCGTGGGATGCGGCGGAACGGTCCCCCGCGAGGAGGACGTGCAACCGGCCGACTAGAACGCAGCCCCGGCGCAGCGTCAACGTGGGGCCGTCCGCCCGGCGCCGGGCGCGGCGAGCACGGGGACGGACGCCGCCCCCGCCCGCGCGCCGCCATCGCCCCCGGCAACGCGAGCGGGCGCGGGGCCGAAGCCCCGCGCCCGCCGCGTCCCGGTCCGGGCGTCAGTGGACGACGATCACCGAACGGCTCTCGGTGAAGCTCGGCGTGCTCAGACGGTAGCGATAGACGCCCGGCGCCACCCGGCGGCCGGACGCGTCGGTGCCGTCCCACGTGAGCGTGTGCCGACCCTCGGTCATCGGGCCGCCCGCGAGCTGCACGATCTCGCGCCCGAGCAGGTCGAACACGCGCAGGTCCACGCGCTCGCTCTTCGCCAGCGACCAGGCGATGCGCGTCCCGCCCGCGGTCGGGTTCGGGGCGCTCGGCTCGAGCCGCTGCGCCGCCGTCGCGACGGGCACGTCGGCCAGCTCGTGGAACCAGCCGATGTCCGCGAACATCCACTTCGTCAGGTCGACGTCGGACGACAGGCCGGTCGTGATGGCGGGCTCCATCAGCAGGCTGGGCTCCGCCGACGTGTCCCAGTGCGAGACCGACGAACCCGACTGGTACGGGTTCGGTGCGTAGAGACGCACGCGCCCGGCGGCATCGGTCCCCGCCAGCGCGCTCGGGTCCACGATCAACGTCGCCGTCAGGCCCGCGCCGAGCTGCGCGCGGAGCAGGTTGCCGTCGTCGAGCGTGATGCGCACGGACGGAATCGTGATCGTGGGGTCGGTCCCGCCCAGGCCCGCGGGCGGGCAGCCCGCCGCGTTGTCCGCGATGATGACGCCGATCGCGCCGGCGTTCTGGGCGTTGAGCGCCTTCTGGACGAACGCGCACGTGCCGCGGTCGATGAACGCGATCTTGCCCGTCAGGTCGTTCGTGATCGCCTCGCACCCGTCGCTGGTCGGGGCCGTGCCGTCGACGGCCAGCTCGACCGGACCGGTGACCGAACCGGCGGAGATCGCCGGCCCGAACGTCGCGAGGCCGATGTCGTAGTCGCCCGCGACGCCCGCAGGGGCCGTGACCCGCAGCAACGGGCGGGGGCCCAGGAAGTCGGCGGCGCGCAGCATCGACGCCGCTCCGTCCCAGGTGAGCTTGTCGCACGAGATGGCCGAGGCCACGCGGTCCGCGGCGCTCTCGGCCGGGTCGTCCCAGTGGCGGTCGGTCAGGCCGTCGTGCGTGAAGTAGTCGTAGATGCTCGGGAAGCTCGACAGGTAGCTGCCGCTCGAGCCGTTCGTCGTGGTGCTGAAGCCGAGGCCGTGGCCCAGCTCGTGCAGCACGACGGGCAGCAGCTCGATCTGCGAGCCCTCGTTGCCGTCGAAGCCCAGGTACCAGCCCGCCGGCAGGCAGGTCGCGGTGCCGAGCGAAGAGTTGAACGTGGCGTTGATCTCGTAACTCGCGCCATTGAGGTCGGTGCCGTTCAGCTTGTTCGCGAGCGCGACGTGGTACCAGTGCCCGGCGACCGGAGCGCCCGAGAAATCGCGGTACACCGTCGTCGGGCCGGCGCTGCCGAGCACGCCGCTGGTGGCCGTGCACGAGAGCGGGTCGAACTTGGCGTTCACCTGGATCGCCACCGTCGAGGGCAGGAGCGCGCCCCAGATGTCGGCGGCGTGCTGGAAGACGTTCAGGCGCTGCGCACCCAGCGTGGTGCCGGGATTGCCGCCCACGGGGGCGACGACGGTCGGGTCGTTGAAGCCTTCCCCCGCCCCGTCCGTGTTGACGATCGTGATGGTCGCTGCCGTCGCCGAGGCGGCGGCGACAACGCCGAAAGTCGCGAGGATCGCAAGGAGGCGGCGCATGTCAGCGGTCCTCCAGCACGGGCGCGGGCCGCACCGGCGTGGCCAGCGACCTGCGCAGCGTCGCGATGTCGTCGGTGCAACCGAAGACGTAGCGGCCGTCGGCGCCCACGCGCACGTACGACAGCTCCTGGAAGCGGCCGGCGAGGTCGATGCCGACGCCGCCGTCGGGCAGCCGGAACTCGACGAGCCCGTCGGTCGAGCGGCTGAGCATGGCCGCTTCGGGCCCCAGCAGCGCGAGCCGCTGCTGAGCCGTCGCGGGCCCGAGCACGCCCGTCTCGGGATCGATCCCGACGATGAGGCCGCCGAACGCGGGCGCCAGCCGGACGGGACCGGCCGGGGTCGCGGGTGTCGCCTTCGCGGTCGCCGGCGGTGCCGCCGCGCGCGCCTTCGCGGGCGCGCCCGCGTACGAGGCGCCGGCGATCGCCAGCACGGCGATCGACGCGGCGAGGATCGGGAGGAGTCGTCGCACGGTCATGGAACCTCCGGGGGGATGGCGTGGGGGCTGCGCGGCCGGAAGTGGAGCGAGGCGCGAAGTGTACCGGATCGTCCGCGCGATCCGCCGCGCGAAGATCGTGCCGCGCGGATTTCAGCGACGCTCGTACTTCCAGCGGAAGCGCTTGCCCTCGGCGAGCCACTGCACGGCCGTGGCCAGCCGGCGCTCGCGCGTGGGCTCGGTCTTCGCCCCGGTCAGCCACTCGAGGTACTCGCGCCTCTGGCCGGGCGGGAGCCCGGCCCAGGTGGCCGTCGCGCGGCGGTCACGGCGCAAGGCGGCGAGCACCCAGGCCGGCGGGCGGACCCTCGCGGCCTTGCGCGGAGCCGGCCGCGCGGGGCGCTTCACGCCCTCCTCGTTGAGCCTCGCAGCCCGCCGCACCAGCGCGAGCAGCGTCGCGCGCGGCGGCAGGTCGCGCACCGAGGCGAGGCGGCCGAACGAGCCCATCGCCTTTTCGGCCGGGCGGCCGAGGCTCGTGCGGCCCTGCGCGAGCAGCCGGTGCTTCCAGAAGCCGAACGTCGCGTGCGCCTTGAACGCGGCCATGTTCGCGAGCGGGCCCCGGTACGAGAAGAACGGCATGCCCCACTTGATCGATTCGGTCACCTGCGGGCAGGCCGCGTGCACGATCGCGCGCACGTGCCGCAGGATCGGGCGGGCGAACGGCTGCTGCTTCGCGATGTAGGCGTCGACCGCGGCGATCCGCTGGCCCATCCCGGCTTCCTCCCCGCCGCGGCTCAGGCGGCTTCGGTGCGCCGCCCGAACTCGGGCTCGAGCGGCAGGAACGCGGCCACGACGAAACCCGGCAGCGTGGACGCCGCGACGATCCAGAAGAACGTCGGGTAGCCGACGTGGTCCTGCAGCCAGCCGCTCCACATGCCGGGCAGCATCATGCCCAGCGCCATGAAGCCGGTGCAGATCGCGTAGTGCGCGGTCTGGTGCTCGCCGCGCGAGGCGTACATCATGTAGAGCAGGTAGGCGGTGAAGCCGAAGCCGTAGCCGAACTGCTCGATCGCGACGCACGCCTGCACGACCAGGAAGTCGTGCGGCTGGGCCGAGGCGAGGTACACGTAGACCAGGTCGGGCGCGTTGATGGCGAGCAGCATGGGCCACAGCCACGCCTTGAGCCCGTGGCGCGAGACCGCCCACCCGCCGGCGATGCCGCCCAGCGCGAGCGCGGCGATCCCGAGCGTGCCGTAGACGTAGCCGACCTGCAGCGTCGAGATCGCGAGCCCGCCCGCCTCGCGACCGTCGAGCAGGAAGGGCGACGTCATCTTGACGAGTTGCGCTTCGCCGAGGCGGTAGAGCAGCAGGAACGCCAGCGTCGCGCCGATGCCGGGACGGCGGAAGAACGAGCCGAACGTGGCGAGGAACGCGCCGACGAACTCGGGGACGCGCCGCACCTCGCCGGCGCGGTCCGGGGCGGGCCGCGGCAGCACGAACCGGTGCCAGAGCCCGAAGAGCGCGAAGAGCCCCGCGAGGAGCCCGAACGTGAGCGCCCACGCGCGCGGCACGCCGAGGCGCTCCTGCAGCGCGCCGGCGAGCATGACGAGCAGCCCCTGCCCCGCGATCATCGCGATCCGGTAGAACAGGCTGCGCACGCCGACGTACAGCGATTGCTCGCGCTCGTCGGTGGCGAGCATGTAGAAGCCGTCGGCCGCGATGTCGTGCGTCGCCGAGGCGAACGCCAGCAGCCAGAAGAACGCCAGCGTCCAGCCGAAGAAGGACGGCAGCGGCACCGTGAGCGCCACGCCTCCGATCCCGGCGCCGATCAGGAGCTGCATCGCCCAGATCCACCGGCGTCGCGTCGCGACCAGGTCCACGACCGGCGACCACAGCGGCTTCACGACCCACGGCAGGTAGAGCAGGCTCGTGTAGAGGGCGATGTCCGTGTTCGAGACGCCGAGGTCCTTGTAGAGGATGACGGACACGGTCATCACGACGACGTACGGCAGGCCCTCGGCCAGGTAGAGCGAGGGGATCCAGGCGAGCGGGGCGCGTCGGTGGCTGCGCGCTTCGGGCATTCCGTTGGCCCCCGGGTGGGACGTCACGTCGCGACGAGCGTCCCGTGTAGCACGCGCGCGCGCGCCGCGGCAAGGCCCGATCGCGGCGCGGACCGCCGCGTCAGTCGCGGCCGGCGCGCCGCTCGAGCCGGCGGTGCCAGCGCTCGACGGCCGCGACCGTCGCGGCGGCCGCGCGCACGGCCTCGCGGCGGCCGGGCTCTGCGAGCGGCAGCGCGTCCAGCCAGTCGCGCAGTGCCTGCAGATGGCGCTTCGTCTCGCGCCCGTGGCGCAGTACGAACGAGGCGCCGCGCT
>CAZIXL010000269.1:1754-5094 GCA_964542885.1 uncultured bacterium | reverse complement strand
CACGAGGTCGCCGTGCGCGATGCCCTCGTCGAAGCTGGCGTAGAGCGCCGCAATCGGCTCGGGCATGCCGAACCCGACGAGCGCCCTGCGGTATTCCTCGTTCGGCAGGTTCCGGTACACGACCGGCTTGCCCGACTGCCGCGCGACCTCGGCCGCGTACTCCGCAAGCGTGAAGCCCTGGTCGCCGCCCAGCTCGTATGCGCGCCCCGCGTGACCGTCCTGCGTGATCGCGATGGCAGCCGCCTCGGCGTAGTCGGCACGGGTCGCCGCGTGGATGCGCGCTTCGCCCGCGGCGCCCAGCAGCACGCCCTGCTCGACCGTCGTCGCGATGCGGTCGGTGTAGTTCTCGAAGTACCACGAGTTGCGCAGGATCACGTGCGCCAGGCCGGACTCGCGCAGGGCCGCTTCGGTGCCGGCGTGCTCGGGCCCGAGCGACATGTGCGACGTCGGCGCGTTGGCGATGCTCGTGTAGGCGACGAACGACACGCCCGCCGCCTTCGCTGCCTCGATCGCGTTGCGATGGTGCGCGAGGCGCTTGCCGAGCGCGCTCGAGGAGACGAGCAGCAGCCGGTCGGTGCCCGCGAACGCCGCGCGCAGCGACGCCGGGTCCTCGAAGTCGGAGCGCTTCACCACCACGCCGCGCGCGGCGAGGTCGGCGATGCGGTCGGTGGCGCGGCCCGTCGCCACGATCGGCGAGGGCGCGACGCCGCGCGCGATCAGCGCTTGGGCCGCGAGGCGCCCCAGGTGCCCGGTGGTGCCGGTGACGACGTACTTCGGAGTGGCCATCGAACGATCCTCCCTAGGAGTTCCGGCGCGCGTTCGCGCGGCGGGCGTCGAAGCTGAACGGACCGGCGCCGTGGTGAAGCACGAGCAGCGCGCCGCCGAGCAGACCCAGGTTCTTCATGAAGTTCAGGTACTGCATCTGCTGCATCTGCGGGTCCGCCACCTTCCAGAACGCGTGCATGGTCAGCGTGACCGGCACGAGGAAGGCGACCAGGAACGCCGCGCCGATCCGCGCGCGGAAGCCGAGCAGCACGCTCAGTCCGCCGAGGATCGCGAGCGCGCCCGAGGCGGGGACGAGCAGCGAGGCGAACGGCACGCCCTGCGAGGCGGCGTAGCCGATCACGCCCGGGGTGAAGTGGGCCGGACCCGACGACAGGAAGATCGCGGACAGCAGGGCGCGGGCGAGGGGCACCGCCAGCGTCGTCAGGCCGGCGGCGGTGGCCGCCCTGCCGGCGGTCGGTGTGGAATGGACGTCGTGCATCGTGTGGGTGGCCATCGCCGGATCCTCCCGATGGAGCCTCGCAGTGCGGCCGCGGCGGAATCCCGCGGCGTGAACGAGTCATCTGATGGTCCGTGAAGCCGCTCCGTTCCGGGACGAACAGGTCTCGAAAGTCCACAAAGGCGATGGGATCGTCCACGATGTCGGGAGGTTGAAAATGATCGACGCCCCCGTGCCCGCGACCGCCGACGCACTCTCGCGCGTCCTCTCGGCGTTCCGGCTCACCGGCTCGCTCGTCGCGCGCATGTCGCTGCGCGCGCCGTGGGGCTACGCGGTGCCCGAGCACCCCGAGCTGGGCCTCGTGGTGGTCACGCGCGGGCGCCTCCACTTCGAGAAGCAGGGCGCCGAGCGCGTCGCGCTCGAGCTGGTCGCCGGCGACGTCGTGGCGATCCCGCAGGGCGACGCGTTCACGCTGCGCGACGCGCCCGGCACGCCGCTCGTGCCGATCGAGCAGTCCGGTGCGTGCTCGGAGACCGGCGAGCTGTCCATCCCCGGCGCGCAGACCGAGCTGCTCGTGCTGCGCTGCGGGCTCGACGGTGGCTGCTCGAACCCCGTGCGCCAGGCGCTCCCGCGGCTCATCCATTGCCCGGGCAGCGACGGCCGCGTGGCGCGCTGGCTCGAGCCGGGCGTGCGCATGCTCGCGCACGAGGGCACGGGCCTCTCGCCCGGGCGCACGACCGTGATCAACCGCCTCGCCGAGGTCGTGTTCATCCAGCTGCTGCGCGCATGGCTCGACCAGCAGCCCGCGGATTCCGGCGGCTGGCTGCGCGCCACGACCGATCCGCCGCTCGCCGCCGCGCTCGACGCGATCCACTCCGAGCCCGGCCACGCGTGGACCGTCGAGACGCTGGCGACGCGCGCGGGCCTCTCTCGCTCCGCGTTCGCCGCGCGCTTCCGTGCGATGACCGGCCGGACGCCGCTCGACTACCTGACGCGCTGGCGCATGCACCGCGCGCGGACGCTGATCGAGCGCGGCGATCAGCCGCTCAAGCAGATCGTGGCCTCGCTCGGCTACGCCTCCGAAGCCGCGTTCCGCGTCGCGTTCCGCCGCCACGTCGGCGCGACTCCGGGCGAGTACCGCACGAAGCGGCGGGGGAGCGCGGCCGCGACGGCCTAGAGCGACGAAGAGGCGTCCCGGGCCGCGAGGTTGAGCTCCGAGAGAGGTGTCGTGACGTGCCGGACAGCAGTAGTTACCCAAACCATCGCGCATGTCGGCTCCGTCGGCGTGACCGTTTCCGGTCGCCGCGCCCCCCGCGCCCTACTTCCGTTTCGGCGCTCGCACCCCAGCGATCGGGTCCGTGATCGTCAGGCCGGTGAGCCAGTCGACCACCGACAGCACCGCGCGCTTGCCGTCCGGCGAGAAGCCGAACGACTCGATGGTGACGGGCGTGCGCGGGTAGAGCGTATCCACTCGCGAGCCTTCGCCACGCCAGTCGGCGAGCGGGCGGCGCAGCAGCACGGTCTGGCCGTTGGGGGCGTTGTCCGTGTACACCAACGAGCCGCCGTCGGGAGACCATCTCGAGCGGCCGGCCTGGAAGGCGCCCAGCACCAGCCGTATCCCGACGGGCGCGGGCAGCTCCCGGCGCTGCTCGAGGTCGAACACCGTCAGGTTCGGCAACAGCGTGCCGGCGGATCGCACCACGGACACGTAGCGCCCGTCGGGCGACAGGTCGGGAATCAGGGTGCTGCTGCGCAGCAGGTGATCGCCCGTGCCGCCTTCGAGTGGAATGCTCCAGAGGCCGGCCTTCTCGGGATTCGACGAGCTGTACAGGACGCCCCGGCCGTCGCGCGTCGGCGCGGGGTTCTCGGCGTCGAGGCTGTCGTGCGACACCTGGCGCGGCGCGCTGCCGTCCCGGCGCGCGGTCCAGATCTCGAACCCGCCACCCCGGTTCGAGCTCCAGAAGATGGACTGGCCGTCGGGCGAGTAGGCGGGATCCCAGTCGTCCGCGGGATCATCGGTCAGCCGGTGCAGTTCGCCGCCCTCGAGCGAGACTTCCCACAGGTCCAGCGTGCCGCCGCGATTCGACGAGAACATCACCGACTTGCCGTCCGGCGAAA
>CAZIXL010000269.1:0-1744 GCA_964542885.1 uncultured bacterium | reverse complement strand
GCTGGCGATCGATCACGAGCCCGCTCGTCAGTGTGCGCGATTCGGCCAGGTCGCGCGCGCCGACCGGCGCTTCGACGAGGTTCTGCCGGGCGACCAGCGCCGACATCACGATCCGGCCGTCGGGCGCCAGGTCCATGATCACCGGGTAGTCGGTGATCCAGCCGAGGGCCCGCCAGTGCCCCGAGCGCGGGTCCAGGCGGAAGAGACGCGCCGAAGCGCCTCGCTGCAACGCGACGATCCCCTCGCCCTCGGCCACGATCATCCCGCCGTCGCCGTCCCACGCGGGGCTCGACAGCACGGCGGCGTGAGGCGACGGGAAGATGCGCGTGCGGCCGGTGGCGACCTCCACCACCCCGATCGCGTTCGGGTTGTTCTGGTTGCCGGCGACCACGAACGCGACGTGCCGGCCATCGGGCGACCAGCGCGGCGACGCCGCGATCACGTTGGGCTTCGCCCACACTTCACGCGCCCCGGAGCCATCGGATTTCGCGACCACGATCAGCACGTTTTCGCTGGTGCTGTCGGTCGAGCTGCCGATGTAGGCGATCTGCGAGCCGTCGGGCGAACAGTCGGCATCCGAGCCGTGCTCCACCAGCATGCGCGGCGTGCCGCCGATGGCGGGCACGCGCCAGATCGACTGCTGTTGCCCCGCATAGCGCGAGAACACGATGCTGCCGCCGTCGTTCGTGAACCGCGGCAGGTGATCGTTGCGGTCGGTCAGGCGGACCTCGCTGCGCGAGACCATGTCCATGATCCAGATGCCCTGCCCGTTCTGCCGGACGGCACTGAACGCGACCAGTCGGCCGTCGGGCGACACCGAGGGCTCGGTGTCGCGCGTGCCCTGGGAGAGCGTCGAGATGCGAATCGCTCCCACGGGCGCTTGCGGCGCGGTGCCGCGGCCGGCGAAGAACGCGATGGCCGCGAGGAGCGCGGCGCCGACCAGCCATGCGACGGGGGCGAGGCCGCGCCGGCGGGACGCCTGCGCCTCGGCGATCACCGCCGGCGACACGCGGCCGCTGTCGCCCGAGACCTGCCCGAGCGCGAACGCCAGGTCGCGCGCCGACTGGAAGCGCGCGCGCGGGTCCTTCTCGAGGCAGCGCTCCACCACGCGCGCGAGCCCGGCAGGGACCTCGGCAGGCAGCGGCGGCGGTTCCTCCTTGAGGATCGCGTGGAGCGTCTCGACCGCCGAGCCGCGCGAGAACGGGCGCACGCCCGAGAGCATCTCGTGCAGCATGCTGCCGAGCGCGAACAGGTCGCTGCGCGCGTCGGCGGCCTCGCCACGCGCCTGCTCGGGCGCCATGTAGCCCACGGTGCCCAGGATCGCGCCGGCCGAGGTGGGCTGCGCCGAAAGCGTGGCCTCGCTGACGGGCGCGACGACGCGCGCCAGGCCGAAGTCCAGCAGCTGCGGGCGGCCGTCCGAGGCCAGCGCGACGTTTTCGGGCTTGAGGTCGCGGTGCACGATGCCCTTCTCGTGCGCGGCGGCCAGGCCCGCGGCGATGCCCGCGCCGATGCGCAGCACGTCGCGCAGCGGCAGCGCGCCCTGCTCGAGCCGCTCGCGCAGCGTGCCGCCGGGCACCAGCTCCTCCACCACGTACGCCGTGCCGCCGTCGGTGCCCACGTCGAACACGGTCACGATGTTGGGGTGGCTCAGCGAGCCGGCGGCGCGCGCCTCCTGGTCGAAGCGGCGCATACGGTCGGCATCGGCCGCGAACTCGGCGGGCAAGACCTTGATCGCGACCTCGCG
>CAZIXL010000268.1:0-5101 GCA_964542885.1 uncultured bacterium | reverse complement strand
GCCCGGCTCGGGCAAGACGTCGCTGCTCGAAGCCACGCTCGGCGGGCTCGCGGCCGACCTGCGCGTGGCGGTGCTCGACGGCGACATCGCCACCGAGCTGGACGCCCGGCGGATCGCGAAGCTCGGCGTGCCCGCGCACCAGATCCTCACGGGCGGCTCGTGCCACCTGGACGCGCGCCAGATCGACGGCGCGCTCGCGAAGCTCGCTTGGGGCCCGCTCGACGTGCTGTTCATCGAGAACGTCGGCAACCTGGTCTGCCCGTCGAGCTACGACCTGGGCGAGGACTTCAAGGTCGTGCTGCTCAGCGTGGCCGAGGGCGACGACAAGCCCTTCAAGTACCCGGCGATCTTCGCGCGCGCCGACGTGACGGTGGTGACCAAGACGGACCTGCTCCCGCACGTCACGTTCCGGCTCGACGCGGCCCTGGAACAGGTGCGCACGCTGCGCCCGGCCGGCACGATCGTGCGCACGTCCACGCGCACGGGCGAAGGCCTCGACGCGTGGTGCGCGCTGGTGCGGGAGCGGCTGGCGGCGAAGCGGGGGTAGGACCGGGCCCGGAGGGTCCCGGCCGGCGCGTCGCGGCCGGCGCGTGCGTCAGCTCTCGACCGGATGCTCCCCGTAGACGTCGAGAAGCTGCAGGTAGAGGGCGTCCACCCGGTCGGCGGCGAGTCGCGCGAAGCGCAGGGCGAGATCGTACCCGAGCGCCGTGTCCTTCTCGCAGCGCGCGCGCACGGCCGCCGCGTCGAAGCGCGTGAGCGAGAGCCGTGAGGCGGCCCGCACGTCGAAGTGCATCACGTGCGGCGGGCAGAGCCACGAGAACCCCACGATGTCGCCCGCCTGCATGAGCGCGATCGTGACCTGGCCGCGGCCCGGGACGTCCAGCTCCAGCGCGGCCCTGCCCTCGCGCACGAGCCAGAACGCGTCGGCCACCTCGCCCCAGCGGCTCACGTGGTCGTCGGCTTCGTACTCCTCGTCGCTCGCGCACTCCGCCAGCGCGTGCAGGCGCGCAGGCTCCATGCCGAGCAGCAGCTCCGCCTTCTCCAGGGCGCTCACGAGCGTCTGCATGGTCACCTCCTCGACCGTCCCCGGTCAGCGCCCCGGACTCCCGCCGGGGTCGCGACCGCTGGCATTCGCCTCCGGTACGTGCCCGACGGCGGCCAGCTCGGCGGCCGTCGCCTGCGCCTCCGACAGCGCGGCGACCTTGCGGTCGGCCAGCTTCAGCAACTGGGCGACGGCGTGCAGGATCGCCTCCGGACGGGCCGGGCAGCCGGGTACGTACATGTCCACGGGGATCACGCGGTCCACGCCTCCGACCACGTTGTAGGTGTCGAACCACGGACCTCCGCCCACGGCGCAGGCGCCGATGGCGATGACGATCTTGGGGTCCGGCACCGATTCGTACAGCTCGAGCAGCGGCTGCCGCATCGGCCGGGTCACCGGGCCGCAGACGAGCAGCACGTCCGCGTGCCGCGGGGAGCCCACGAGCCGGATGCCGAGTCGCTCGACGTCGAACCACGGCGTGAGCGCGTCGAGCACTTCGATGTCGCAGCCGTTGCAGCCGCCGGCGTTCGTGTGGAAGACCCACAGCGACTTGCCGAAGGCTCCGGGAAACACCCGCTGGAACAGCCCTCCCGGCACGGCGAACCTCCTTCCTAGGGACCCGGCAGCGACCGCAGCAGCGGATCGAGCCACTGCGGGTGCACGCCGAGAGCGACCACCGCGCCCGCGAGCAGGCCCATCGCCCAGCGCATCGTGGCGGGCACTTCGCGCACGTCGCCGGCGGCCGCCTCGTCCGAGCGGGCGCTGCCCTGGAACGTGCGCTGCAGCATGCCGACCATGTACGCCATGGTCAGCAGGCTCGTGGCCACGGCGATGCCGAGCATCGCCCACGCGCGGGCGTCGGCCGCGGCCAGGGCGACCTGCAACTGGGCGGCGAAGCCGCTGAACGGCGGCATGCCGGCGAGCGACAGCGCGCCGATGGTCGCGCACGCGGTCGTGACGGGCAGCTTCGCGCGCAGCCCGCCGAGCGCCGTCAGGCTGCGCACGTCGTGCGCGGCGTACGACACGGCGCCGGTCGACAGGAACAGCAGGCCCTTGGTGAGCGCGTGGCTGACGATGAAGAACACGGCGGCGTAGTAGCCGAACGCCGAGCCCAGCCCGAGCGCGGCGGCGACGTAGCCGACCTGCGAGACGCTCGAGTAGGCATGCAGGCGCTTCAGGTCGTCCTGGGCCACCGCCAGGGCCGCGCCGACGACCATCGTGAACAACCCCGTCACGAGCAGCAGCTGGTTCAACTCCGGCAGCCGCGGGCCGAACACGCTCCACACCCGCAGCAGCCCCACGAACGGCATCTTGATGATGACGCTGGAGAGCAGCGCGCTCATCACGGCCGGGGCCTCGGCGTGCGCGTCGGCCACCCACGGGTGGAAGGGCGCCAGGCCGGCCTTGGTCCCGAAGCCGACCAGCAGCAGGAGGGAGGCCACCAGCACCAGGCTGGCCGGCAGCTCCCCGGCGACGCGCGAGAGATTGCTGACCAGCAGCGCGGAGGACTCGCCCAGGTGGGGAGCCGCGGCCGCGTAGAGGAGCACGCAGCCGAAGAAGGCCGACGTGATGCCGACGGTCAGCAGCAGGAGGTACTTCCATCCGGCCTCGAGTGCCCGGCGGTCCCGGTAGAACGACACCAGCAGCGCGGACGCCAGCGTGGTCGCCTCGAGCGCCACCCACAGCAGCACGAGGTTGTTGGTGAGCGCGACCCAGAAGAGCGTGGATTCGAGCACCAGGAACAGCGGCCCGAAACGCCGGCTGTGCTGCTCCAGCCGTTCCCGTCGTGCAGGCTCGACGGCGTGGTGGCCCGGCAGGTAGGCGTGCGCGTAGAGCGAGCTGGCGAACGCCAGCGTCGCGGTCACGAGCGCCATGAGCGCCCCCAGGCTGTCGGCGCGGATCTCGGCGCCGAGCGCGTCGATCGGGCCCGAGCGCGCCACCACGACGGCCAGCGCGGCCGCGAGCGCCAGCGTCACCGCGCTGCCCGCGATCCACACCCAGCGCCCGCTGCGACCGGGCATCCACCACGCGGGGAGCACGAACAGCAGCGGGGCGACGAGCAGGGCGAGCGGCAGCCATGCCGGTCCGGGGGTCATGAGCGCCTCCTCGCGCGCGGGGTTGCGGTGCGGGCGGACGTCACCATCGCAGCACCTTGAGCTGCCCCGTGTCGCGCGAGCCGAACTCGGCCTCGATCCCGCGCACGAGGTGGAGCAGCAGGAAGATCGCGACCACGACGTCGGTGACGATGCCGATGAGCACCGTTTCGTGCATGCCGTTCGCGAGCGTGACGAGCGACAGGTGCGCGCCGTTTTCCATCAGGCACACGCCGATCACGATCTTGAACGCGTCGCGGCGCGTGAGCACGGTGTAGATCCCCACGCACAGGAGCGTCAGCGCGACCGCCGTGTTGGTGCGATAGGGCTCGCTCTCGGCCGCCTTGGTGGGCGCGAGGAACGAGGCGTTCACGTGCACGAACTGGTACACGGCGAGGGCCAGCGTGGCCACAAGCAGCGCCGACGCCCAGGCGGGTACGTAGGGGGGCACCTCGCGGCGGTCGGGGCCGCGCGTCGCCCGCACGAGCATCCAGCCGACGAGGCCGAACTTCGTGACCAGCGCCGTCATCGCCCAGATCCACAGCCCCGCGTGCAGGGTGGCGAAGGCCGCGATGATCGCGACCATGACGAGGGCCTGCACGAGGTAGGCCTGGGTCGCCCGCCGCAGTCCGCGCGATTCGACGGCCAGGAAGGACGTCAGCAGCAGCGCGAGCGAGAGCGTTCGGACCAGCGATTCCATCACCCCTCCCGTCCCGCGCGGACCCGCGCCGCCACCTCGGGCTCCTCGCAGACGAGCCCGTTCGATTCCGCCCGGTCCAGCGGGTGGGCCGGCTCGTAGCAGCGACCGCAGCGGTCGCACACGCCCATGAACAGCGTCTGCTCGACGAGCAGGTCGCGGCGGTCGGGCGTGCCGTTCTCCCAGTCCGCCACGAGGTGAATGGCGTCGTACGCGCACGCGTCCTCGCACCGCCCGCAGCCGAGGCAGCGGTCGAGGTGGCGGCGGATCACGCGCACGCCCGGGTCCGTGTCCGTGACGAGGATGCAGCGGGCAGGGCACACGACCGCGCAGCCGCCGCAGCCCACGCAGTGCGCCGTGGTCACGGTCACGCGCCCGCGGTACTCCGGCTGCGGCGCCCCGGGCGCGAGCGGGTAGCCGACCGTGACGGGCGGGGTCTTCGCGCTGATCAGGAGCTGGCGGAACTTGGCGCCGAGCATGGAAGCCGCCTCCCTACGAGCCGATGATCGCGAACACGATCGCGAAACCCATGAGCAGCCCGACCTGGACGAGCCAGGCGCGGGCGTGATCGACGCGCAGGCGCGCCACGAGCGCGCTCGCGACGGCCACGAGCAGGAAGAGCGCGGCCAGCTTGAGCAGCGCGACGGGCACCGCGAGCGCCGGCGGCAGGGCCACGGGCACGAACACCTCCGCCACGAGCCACGCCACGACCAGCCAGCGCACGAACAGCGTCCAGCGCAGCAGCGCCAGCCGGCGCCCGCCGAACTCGAGCGAGCTGCCGCCCATCAGCTCCTGCTCCGCCTCCGGAAGGTCGAACGGCAGCCGGCCCATGTAGCCGAGCAGGGCCAGCATCACGCCGGCCGCCGCGAGCACGCCCGACACGCCGGGCCCGTGCGCGGCCTGCCACGCCGCGGCCTCGACGAGACGGAACGAGCCGGCGCGCAGGCCGGCCACGAACAGCGCCCCGGCGACCACCGGCTCGACGAGCAGCAGCAGGACGAGTTCGCGCCCGGCGCCGAGGAAGGCGAAGGGGCTCCCCGAGGCGCTGCCGGCCAATGCCATCGCGGCCGTGGAGAGCGCCAGCAGGTAGAGCACCACGAGCCCGTCCCCGGCGAAGCCCAGCGGCGCGACGCCGCCCACGGGAAGCAGGAGCCCCGCGGCGACCGCGGCCGCCAGCGCGACCCACGGCATCGCGCCGGCCAGCGGCCCCGTGCCCGCGCTGACCTCGCGCTTGCCGGCGAGCTTCGCCAGGTCGAGGTAGCCCTGGAG
>CAZIXL010000267.1:0-5116 GCA_964542885.1 uncultured bacterium | reverse complement strand
CGACACGAGCTTCTTCGCGCTGCCGAAACCGGCGCGCTCGAGGAAGAAGCCGAAACCGATCCCGAGCACGAAGGCCACGGCCAGCGACGCCCCGTCGCCGAAGGCGCCCATCGGATAGAAGGGAGCGTTCATCGCCAGGCCCTCCGCAGCAGGGCCGCGAGCGCGTAACCGCCCGCGAAGACCGCGAACATGAACGCCCACGAGCCGGCGTTCAGCACCGCGCCGCCGCTCAACGCCTGCCCGCTGGTGCAGCCGCGTGCGAGCCTGGCGCCGTACGCGGTGAGCACGCCCCCCGCCACCGCGAGGGCGAGCCGCATGCCGTCGCTCGCGCGCGGGCCCTTTTCGATCCGCGGGCGCAGCCGCCCGGCGAGCCACGCGGAGACGAAGCCGCCGACCGCGACGCCGAGGACCTCGAACACGAGCCAGGCCTCGAGCGGGTGGCCGAACCCGGCCGCGAGATAGTTCGAAAAGTAGTCGCTCGCCTCGGCGTGCTGCGGCGCCACCAGGCTCACGACCCACGAGACGAACGAGCCGAAGGCGCCCGACGCGCCGAGGCCGCGGCCCATCACGACCCAGGTCGCGAGCAGCACGATCCCGAGCCCGAAGCCGGCGAGGTACGGGTTCATGTAGGCCGACCGGCGCCGGGCCGGGGCCTCCGCGGGGCGGCTCACGAGCCGCTCCCGCGCGCCGGCTGCGCGGCGGGCGCCGGCGGGTCCGCGGGCGCTGCCGCCGGGGCCGCCGGGCCGTCCGCCTCGCCGGAGCCGTGGTGCGTGCCGAGCCAGTCGCGCTCGGCGAGCTTCATCTCGCGCCACCACTTGAAGTGGTGGTTGTAGGCGTACAGCTCGTCGACCGTGCTCGTGAACATCGAGAAGAACGCGGGCTTCTCCTCGGGGAACACGGCGCCCATGTAGAGGTGGATCATGAGCCCCGAGACCACGCCGCCGACGGCGGCGAAGTGCCCGACGACCGCCCAGCCGACGAGCCCGGTGCCGAACAGGTGGAACGTCATGATCACGCCCGTCAGCATGACGATCGGGACCATCGTGTAGACGAGCCAGCCGAACATCTTCTGGCCCGCGTTGTACACGCCCTGCGGCGGCAGCGGGTCGTTCGACAGGTGCAGGATCCGCTGCACGCGCACGACGAGCCACTTCAGGTCGTCGCCGTCGATGCCCATCTCGCGGTGCAGCACCTCGCGGCCCAGGTACGTGCGGAACCCGAACAGCCCGTAGACGAGGAAGACGAGGATCCACAGCAGGCCCAGCGCGATGTGGAAGCGCAGCATGTTCGCGCGGCCGCCGAACAGCCCGTCGACCAGCGTCAGGTACCAGTCGGGCATGAAGCGGAAGTGCCTCGAGACGATCAGGGCGGCGCCGGTCAGCAGCTCCAGCCCCCAGGTCGAGGCGTTGAACCAGTGCAGCAGGATGATGGCGACATGGTGCTTCTTGAGCCGCCGCTGCAGCATCGCATCGGCCTGCTCCGGCGAGAGCGGCACCGCCGACGTGGGGATCGTGTCAGTCCTCAAAGTCGTGCTCTCCCTTCCGCAGCTGGTTGAAGAACGCGACGGCCTGGCCGGCGAACGTGGCGCCGACGGCGGCGAGCACGAGCGGCTTCACGACCCGCTCCCACGTCGTGCCGGCGAGCGGCAGCCGTGGCGCGCGCGGGGCGAACGACGCGGTGACGAGGTCGAGCTGCTCCGGCGTTCCCAGGTAGTAGACGTTCGGGCCCACGGCGACGTCCTTGGACTCGATCCGGCGCGCGCCCTGGAGGTAGACCATGCGATGGACCTCGCTGGCCGGGTCCTCGAGGTCGCCGAAGTGCTTGGCGCCCGAGGGGCAGGTGGACACGCACGCGGGCAGCTGGCCGCGCGCGATGCGCGGCGCGCAGAACGTGCACTTGTCCGCCTTCTTCGCCACCGGGTCGACGAAGCGGGCGTCGTACGGGCACGCGTCGACGCAGTACCCGCAGCCGATGCACAGGTCGCGGTCGATCTGCACGATGCCGTCGGCCTGCTGGTACGTGGCGCCGGTCGGGCACGCGGCCGTGCACGGCGGGTCGTCGCAGTGGTTGCACTGCGCCACGAGCGGGCTCGTGGCGAGGTTCGGGAAGTTGCCCTGCAGCGGGGCCTGGTGGACGTGCGTGCGGGCGAAGCCGGCCGGCACGTTCCACTCGGCGCTGCAGGCCGCCGTGCACGCCTTGCAGGCCACGCACTTGCGGAGGTCGGTCACCATGGCGTAGCGGGGCATCGTTCCTCCGATCTCACACCGGCCGGACCGGCCGAACGAAGTTGACGCGCATGCCGGTGCCGCCCATCAGCGGGTCGACCGCGACCTCGCTCATGAGCGACGTGTCCGAGGCCCCGCGCCCGTTCGCGAGCCGCAGGCCCTTCGCGCGCTGGCCGAAGCCGTGCGCCATGTAGAGGCAGTCCCGGCGGATGCCCTCGGTGACGCGGATGCGGATGGGCAGGCTCTTGACGCCCGCCTTGTTCTCGAGCACGACGCGCTGGCCGTCGACCAGGTTCAGCGCCGCCGCCGGCTGCGTGTGGATCCACGCCTCGTTCTCGGGCATGAGCCCGTGGAGCAGCGCGTTGTTCTCGCTGCGCGCGAACGAGTGCACGGGCGCGCGCCCGTACACGAGGCGGAACCAGCCTTCCTCCGGCTGCGGGTGCTCGACGTAGACCGGCATCGGGTCGGCGCCCATGTCCGCGAGCGCCTGCGAGTAGAGCTCGATCCGGCCGCTGTCGGTCGGGAAGAGGCCGTCCTCGCCCTCGCGATCCTCGAGGAATGGCTTGCCGGGGAACGACACGGCGCCCTTCTGCACGAGCTCGGCGAGATCGACGCCCATCGGCGCGATCGTCTTCGCGAGGTGCTCCTCGGGACCGGCCCACGGGAAGAAGTCCGCCAGGTCGAGCCGGCGCGCCAGCTCCTTGGTGATCCACCAGCCGGGCTTCGTGTCGTACATGGGCTCGATGGCCGGCATGCGCACCGAGACGAACGGCTCGCGCACCGTCGTCGCCACGACCGGCGGGTCGTAGCGCTCGAGGTACGTGGCCTCGGGCAGCACGATGTCGGCCCAGTTCACCTGTTCGACCGGCAGCACGTCGACCACCACCAGCAGGTCGAGCTTGCCGATGGCCTCCTTCGTCTTCGCCTGCTGCGGAATGCTCTCGATCACGTTCTGGCCGTAGACGATCCAGCCCTTGATCGGGTAGGGCTCGCCGCTCACGGTGGCGTCGATCAGCCCGTTCGTGACGCCCAGGTCCTCGGAAGCGAGCGGGTAGGTCGAGCCGGCGCCGTCGGCGCGGCCGATCTCGGAGATCGGGAAGTCGGGCAGCTCGAACGTTCCGACCGGCACGTGCGTCGGCAGGTTGAGCCCGCCGCGCCGGCCGTAGGCGCCGAGCAGCGCGGTGAGGATCGCCATCGCGCGCGCCCGCTGCGTGTCGTCGCCGTACCAGGTCGTGTGCCGCCCGGGGTGCAGCGCGACCGCCGGCTTCGCGGCGGCCATCGCGCGGGCCGTCTCGCGGATCCTGTCCGCGGGAAGGTCGGTGATCGGCGCCGCCCACTCGGGCGTGAACGGGCGCACGTGCGCGGCGAGCCGGTCGAACCCGGTCGCGTACTTCGCCAGGTAGGCCGCGTCGTGGAGCTTCTCCTCGATCAGCACGTTCGCCCACGCCAGGAGCAGCGCGACGTCGGTGCCCGGGCGGATCGGCAGCCACCAGTCCGACTTGGAGGCGGCGGTCGAGAAGCGCGGGTCGACCGTGATCAGCTTCGCGCCCCTGGCGCGGGCGTTCGCGAACGCGGTGACCTGCGACGTGAACACGTTCTCGCCGATGTGGGTGCCGATCAGCACGATCAGCTTCGTCTCGTCGAAGTCCACCGGCTCCGGCGAGCCGAGCGCGCGCCCGAAGGTGAGCGCGTAGCCCACCTCGCGGGGTCCGCGGCACTGCGCGAACGCGGGCTCGGCGGCGTTCGGCGTGCCGTACGCCTTCATGAGCGTGCCGAACTCGCGCGCGCCGATGCCGTGCGGGAAGAACGCGACGCTCTCGGGCCCGTGCTTTGCCTTCAGCTCCTTCAGGCGCGCCGCGAGCAGGTCGAGCGCCTCGTCCCACGTGGCGCGGCGGAAGCGTCCCTCGCCGCGCGCGCCGGTGCGGATCATGGGGTACTTGAGCCGGTCGGGGTCGTCGAGCAGCTTCGTGCCCGCGTTGCCGCGCGCGCACAGCTTGCCCTTGTTGAGCGGGTGATCGGGATTGCCCTCGACCCGGACGACCTTTCCGTCCTGGACGCTGGCGAGCACGCCGCAGCGCCAGAAGCACATCTCGCAGATCGTCGCGACCTTGTGGACGCGCTTCGTGCCCGACCAACCCGGCGGGTGGACGGCCGCTGCGGAGGGCCGCACGACCATCGCTCCGGCGCCGGCTGCGGCCACCGTGCCGAGGAACGCGCGCCTCGAAATCCTGCTCCTGGTCGAACCCATGGATCCGTGCTTTCGGCTTTCGCGCTGCGGGGCGAAGTGGAAGTCCGCCGCGATTGGGCGGTCGCCCCGGACGCTGGACACGGAAGCCGCATTGCAGGTCGGGTGCCACTGCCGACGTGTTGGCGTACAACGCGTTAGCGGCTCGATCGGCGCGTGTTCCAGCGTCGGCCGACAGACTGTTTCAACCGATCGTTGCAGTCGAAACATGCCGCGCGAAACACCTGCCCGGGGGGGCCCGTGCACGCGGGCCTCGCGCGCGCCGCCCGGCCTAGCGAAGGCCTGCGGGCGTGAGCAGCGAGTCGACCTGCGCGAGTTCTTCGGGCGTGAGCTCGACCGGCCGCATGAGCGCGGCGGGACGTTCCGCGCGCGGGTTGCGCAGCCAGTCGGCGAGCCGCGCGGCCGTCCAGGCGCGCCCGTCCGTCGCGGGGTAGAACGGCGTGAGCAGCCCGGAAAGGTTGGGCCCGTCGGCGCCGATCCCGAGCGGGCCCGCCGCGGTGAGCGCGCGGTGGCAGGGCCCGCACTTCTTCACGAACGCGTTCGGCGCCGCCGGCGCGTCGCCGCGAAAGTGCACGAGGTAGCGCGACTCGCGCGCACCGCGCGCGCCGTCGCGCAGCAGCACGGCGACGAGCGCGTCGGCCTGCTC
>CAZIXL010000266.1:0-5122 GCA_964542885.1 uncultured bacterium | reverse complement strand
GACGCCCGAGGCCGCGCGCTCGCAGGGCTGACGCGACCGGGCCGCGGGCGCGGGCGGCGCCGGGAGTTCCCGGAACCCGCGAGAACCGTTGACCCCGCCCCGCCCCGCACCTACCGTGCGGCGAATGCCCGCCCGCATCGAGCTGCCCCTCGTGCACCTGCTGGACTCCACGCGACCGCTCGCGCCGCTGCGGACGCTCGCGGGGCTGCCCTGCCCGTTCCTCCTGCACTCCGCGCTTCCCGACGACGGCTCGCAGGGCACGCGGCGCGCGCGCTGGTCGTTCTTCGGCGCCGACCCGTTCGCCGTCTTTCGCGGCGGCAGCCACGAGGACGCGATCGCCGCGTTCCGCCGCTTCGCCTCGCACGCGCCCGAGGGCGACACGCAGCGCGTGACGGGCGCGCCGTTCACCGGCGGCGCCGTCGGCTACTGGGCGTACGACTACGGCCGCCGGCTCGAGCGGCTCGAGGGCCACGCGCTCGACGACCTGCGGCTGCCCGACTTCGTGTTCGCGCTCTACGACGTGGTCGGCGCCTACGACCACGACACGAAGGAGACGTGGCTCTTCTCGAGCGGCCTGCCGCTTGACGGCGAAGCCGCCGAGGTGCGCGCGCAGGAGCGTCTCGCGATGTTTCGCCAGCGCCTGCAGGGCCCCGGCCGCGCCGCGCACCGGTTGGAGCCCGCGGAGCAGCGGCCGCAGGTGACCGGCACGTTCGACGCGCAGAGCTGGCGCCGCGCGATCGAGAGCGTGCAGGACCACATTCGCCGCGGCGACATCTTCCAGGCGAACCTCGCGCAGCGCTGGCGCCTCGTGCAGCCCGCCGCGCTCGACATGGCGCCCGCGCTCTACGAGGCGCTCGCCCAGCATTCGGCCGCGCCCTACGCGGCGTACCTGGACTTCGACGACCACGTGCTCCTGTCGGCCAGCCCCGAGCGGTTCCTCGAGCTGCGCGGCGGGCACGTGGAGACGCGCCCCATCAAGGGCACGCGCCCGCGCGGCGCCGGCCCCGACGACGACGCGCGCCTGGCCGCCGAGCTGCTCGCGAGCGAGAAGGACCGCGCCGAGAACGTGATGATCGTGGACGTGCTCCGCAACGACCTCGGCCGCGTGTGCGAGCCCGGCACCGTGAACACGGTCGCGGTCTGCGAGCTGGAGCGCTTCCCGCAGGTGCTGCACCTGACGAGCACCGTGAACGGCCGCCTGCGCGAGGGCCTCGACGCGTTCGACCTGCTGCACGCGTGCTTCCCCGGCGGCTCGATCACCGGTGCGCCCAAGCTGCGCGCGATGGAGATCATCGAGTCGCTCGAACCGGTCCGCCGGCACGCGTACACGGGCGCGATCGGCTACGTGGGCTGGGACGGCGACGCCGACTGGAACGTGGCGATCCGCACGGCCACCGCGCTTCCCGACGGCCTGGTCTTCCACGCCGGCGGCGGGATCACCGCCGACTCCGATCCCGACGCCGAGTACCGCGAGACGCTCGACAAGGCCGCGGGCCTCAAGCTCGCGTTCTCCTCGATCCTCGGCGACTTCCCGCTCGAAGCCCGCGGGTAGCCGCGCGGCGCCCGCGGCCAGGCCCGGTCGCCTCCGCCGACATCGCCTGTCGCGGCCCGCGAACCCGCGTGCCGAAAGCGACGATCTCGCATAGCCTGCGCGCCATGTCCCGCTGGCTTTCACGTCCGCCCAGGCTTCCCGACCGCCCCGTGTGGATCGACGGTCGCATCGTGCGCGGCGAGCAGGCCACCGTGAGCCTGTTCGATCGTGGCGCCCGCGACGGCGGCGGGATCTTCGAGACGCTGCGCGTCTATCGCGGCCGGCCCTTCGCGTGGCAGCGCCACATGGAGCGGCTCGTGCTCGGCGCCGCCGTGCTCGGGTTCCCCGTGCCCGCGCCGCCCGAGACGCTCCGCCGCGCCATCGACGCGCTGCTCGCCGAGCAGGGCATGGAGGACGCCGTCGTGCGGATCACGATCACGCGCGGGGTCGCCGGCAACCGGCCCACGCGCGCCGGCGCATGGGTCGAGGCCGAGCCCGTCGGCGGACGCCTGTGGGCCGGAACGCGCGCCGGCGCCGGCAGCGCCATCCGCTCGTGCGTCCCGTTCGAGCCCGGCTGGCTCGGGCGGCACAAGACGACCAGCCGGCTCGCCTGGGACCTCGCGCGCGAGGAAGCGCGCGCCGCCGGCGTGGACGAGGCCATCCTGGTCTCGCCCGACGCGCACGTGCTCGAGGGCGCCGCGAGCAACCTGTTCGTCGTGCTCGCCGGCGAGGTGCTCACGCCCCCGCTCACGCTGCCCGTGCTTCCCGGCGTCACGCGCCGCGCCGTCCTCGAGACCTGTGCCGAGCTCGGCATCCCGCACCGCGAGCGGCCCGTCACGCCCGAGCACCTGCAGTCCGCCGACGAGGTCTTCCTGACCAACTCGGTGCAGGAAGTCCTGCCCCTCGGCCGCCTCGACGGCCGCGAGCTTCCTGCGCGCGCCGTCGCCGGGCGGCTGCTCGCCGCCTACCGCGAGCGCGTCGCCGCCGGCGGGGACTGACCGCCGGGGCCGCGCCGCCCCGCACGAGCGCCCGCGCATCGCGCCCGGTCCCGTGGCGCGTTCGCCCCAGCCGTTGCGCCCGGACACCCAGCACGACGGCCCGCGCGGCCCGCGCGCGGCGCGGAACGTCCGCCGGGCGGTCGTCCCCGCCCAAGCCCCGTGCGGCCCGACCGAAGCCCGCAACAAAGCCGAAATCGCCGCGAGCCGTGGCACGTGGAATGCTCATCTGGAGTGACGAGGGGACTCCCCGCGCGCCGGCACCGGACCCGGCGCGGACGTGCCACCCGCAGGACCCCAGGAGCGACACCATGCGTGTCACCGGCGGACGCCTCGAGAACCTGGTCCCGCACATGCTGCGCGGCCAGCTCCTGCGTCCCGGTTTCGTGCGCCTGAGCCTGCGCCTCGGCGCCGCCCGGCAGATGCCCGGCTGGGCCAAGCTCCAGTTCCTCTCGCACGGCGTGACGTCCGAGGACCTCGAGTTCGTGCTCGGGCGCGTGAGCGGCCTCGAGTCGTGGGCCGACGAGTGGGAGGCGCTCGGCCGCGCGCACGAGCAGGGCGGTCGCGACGCGCTCGCGCTGGGGCACACGCGCGACGCCGCCCGTCGCTACCTCGCCGCCTCGGCCGCATACAACTTCGCGCAGTACGTCGTGTTCCTGGATCCCGACCGCAAGAAGCTCCTGCATCACGCCTGCGTGCGCGCCTACGGGCACGCCGCGCCGCTCTTCGACGTGCCCGCGGTGCCGTTCGAGGTGCCGTTCCGCAAGCGCCTCGTGCGTGGCTTCCTGCGCGTGCCGCCCGGCGACGGGCCACGGCCCGTGATCGCCGTCTTCAACGGCACGAACGCCGTGAAGGAGGAGCTGCACTGGTGGAGCGAGGCCATCCTCGCGCGTGGCCTGGCCGTGATCACGTTCGACGGCCCCGGCCTCGGCGAGACGTTCCACCGCCTCGGCAACGTGGCCGAGCCGCGGCCGCTGGGCGTCGCGATCATGAACCACATCGAGGCGCAGCCCGACCTCGACCCCGAGGCCGTCGCCTACATGGGGCTGTCGCTCGGCGGCTACTGCGCCATTCGCATGGCCGCGCACGACCCGCGCGTGCGCGCCGTCGCCGCCGTGAGCCCGCCGTATTCCGCCGACGTCTACTGGAACGTGACGCTGTTCTCCATGCGCCGCGAGCTGGCCGCGCTCTACGACATGCCCGTCGAGGAGATGGACCGGCACATCCCGCGCATGACGCTCGCCGGGACGCTGCCGACGTTCGACCGCCCGCTCATGGTGGCCGGCGGCGGGCACGACATGATCACGCCCGGCGACGAGGCGTACCGCATCTTCGAGTCCGCACGCTGCGAGCGCGAACTGGTCTTCTACCCGCGCGGTGCGCACGAGTGCTTCAACGTGCTCGCCGACCTGCGGCCGCGCATGATCGGCTGGCTCGCGCGCCAGCTCGAGAAGCACCACCCCGACCCGCCGGCCCGCCCGCGGCGCGCCGCGGCCCCGCCGCGCGAGCTGGCGTGGCGCGCGGCCGAGGCCGTGGCTCCCGACTTCGCCGACGAGCTGCGCGGCGAGGCGCACGCGCGCGAGTGGCACGAGGCGAACGAGCGGCCCAGCATGGGTGCGCGCTTCAGCTGGCCGTGGGCCGCCGAGCGCCGGCTCGAGGTCGTGACGCGGGTGGCGATGGCCTGACGCGGTCGCGGGGCGCCGGACCGGGGCGCCCCGCGCGAGGTCGTCCCGTCAGTGCAGGATCGCGACGCGCGCCGTGCGCGCCGCGCCGCCGCGCACCAGCCGCGCCAGGTACACCCCAGGCGCCAGCGCGGCACCCTCGCCCATCGCCTGCGCGTGCGTGCCCGCGCCGTGCACCGCGCGGCTCCACACGCGGCGGCCGCTCACGTCGAGCAACTCGAGCGTCGCGGGTGAATCGTCGGGGAGCGTGACGCGCGCCGCGAACGCGCCGTGGGCGGGGTTGGGCGACACCGCCAGCGCGAGCGCCGCCGGGCCCGCGACCGGCGGCACGTCGAGCACGCTGTGTTGCGTCACGTGGGCGATCGAGCCGTGGTTGAACAGCAGGTCCGAGTCGGTCCAGCAGAGCAGTACGTACGCGCCGCCGCTGCCGTCCGAACGCGAGGCGACGGCCGTGCGCCAGTAGCGACTCGGTCCGACGATGGGCGTGTCGACCGCGAGGTCGCTCTCGAAGCGGGCAGGATCCGGATCCGGCGCCCCCGCGGCGTCGTACCAGCGACCGCGAACCGAGAAGTCCGAGGCCACCCACACGACGATCAGCCCGCCGTTGCGCCCCGGGCACACTGCGAGGACGCCCTGGGGGCCGATCGTCGAGGTCGCCACGCTCGCCAGGACCTTTTCGCCGCCGGCGTACCCGGGCGCAAACGAGCCGTCCGCGAGCACGCGGCAGGTGTACACGTCCGTCGTCCCGGACGTCGTCGCGGGCGGCTGCACCCAGGTCACGGTGACGCCGCCGTCACTCTCGGCGAAACAGCGGAACATCCACTCCACCCCCGTGGCCGGCGCGGCACCGAGCAGGAGTCCCGCTGCCGGCCATGCCGGGTCGATCGTGCCGTCGAGGCCGAAACGCTGGGCAT
>CAZIXL010000265.1:0-5133 GCA_964542885.1 uncultured bacterium | reverse complement strand
CAGCCTCGCGGCCACGGGCAGGGTGACGCTCACGACCGTCGGGGCCCCGACCCCGATGGTCTCCGAATCGACGGTCAAGCGGGCCGAGCCTCCGCGGCTGCTGGAATACGACTGGGGCGGCCGCACGCTGCGATGGGAGCTGGAGCCGGCGGGCGACGGCACGCGGCTCACACTGTGGCATCCGATCGACCGCGGGTTCATCGCGTGGGGCGCCGCCGGCTGGCACGTGTGCTTCGACGTCCTCGACCGCTTCCTTGCCGGCTCGCCGATCGGCCGCATCGTCGGCGCGGACGCCCTGAAGTTCGAGGGCTGGCAGCAGCTCACGGCGGCGTACGCGAAACAGTTCGGCGCCTGAGAGCGCCGCCACCCCGATCCGTTCGCGATCGCATCGACCCGGCGTCCCACGGGACGTCCATCCGCTCACGGAGGCACACGCACCATGATCAAGGCGAGCGCAGCGACGCAGAGCGGCACGCCCGCGCAGAAGATCGACGCCCGCATCGGGGAGCTGGGCGGCTGGCGTGGCGAGACGCTCGCCCGCGTCCGCGAGCTGATCCACCAGGCCGACCCGGACGTGGTCGAGGAGTGGAAGTGGAACGTTCCCGTCTGGTCGCACGACGGGATCCTGTGCACGGGCGAGGCGTACAAGAGCGCGGTCAAGCTCACGTTCGCGAGGGGCGCCTCGCTCGACGACCCGGCCGGGCTCTTCAACTCGAGCCTCACGGGCAACACCCGCCGCGCGATCGACCTGCACGAGGGCGACAGGCTGAACGCGACCGCGTTCAAGAAGCTGGTCCGCGCGGCGGTGGCCCGGAACCTGGGCTGACCGCCGGCGCTCCGGTGCGCGCACGTTTGCGGGCCGTGCACCCGTGCCGGTAACGTCCCGGCCTCCATGTTCCGTCCCCTCGAACCTCGCACCGGGTGCGCCCGGATCCCACCGTGCGCCGCCTGAGCCGCCGCGGTCTCGCGTGGGTCCTCGTGGCCACGACCGCGTTCGCGCTCGGATGCGCCGCCACCCGCCCGCAGGCGACCGCGCGCCCGGCCCCGCCCGCCGGAGCCGACACGCTCTCGGCGCCCGCGCTCTACCGGTCGCTGTGCGCCCACTGCCACGGCCCCGACGCGACCGGGTACGCGGCCGACGACGCGCCGTCGCTCGTCACCCCGACCTTCCTCGCGAGCGCGAGTGACGCGTTCCTGCAGCATTCGATCGAGTGGGGCAGGCCGGGCACCTCGATGGGGGCGTACGCGAAGTCCGCGGGCGGGCCGCTCGACCCCGCCGCCGTCGGGCGGCTCGTGGCCTGGCTCCGGTCCCACGGCGGGCTCAGGCCGGAGATCATGCCGGTCACGGCGGGGGACCCGGCCCGCGGGCGTGCGCTCTACGACACGCACTGCGAGCGCTGCCACGGCAGCACCGCGAGGCGGGGGAACGCCGTGCGGATCGAGAGCCCCGGCTTCCTGGCCGTGGCCACCGACGCCTTCATCCAGTACGCCATCGTCTCGGGCCGGCCCGGCACGCCCATGGTCTCGTTCCGCGATTCGCTGGACGCGTCGGAGATCGCCGACATCGTCGCGCACCTGCGCTCGCTCGCGCGCCCGATCGACGACAGCCGGCTGCCGCCGCCGACGGGCAAGGAGCCCCTGTTCGCGTACCCGAAGGGCCACGAGCCGAACTTCACGCCGCGCGACGGACGCTTCGTCGGCGTCGAGCAGGCGGACCACGCGCTCGAGCAGCACCGCAAGTTCGTGATCGTCGACGCCAGGCCCGAATCCGAATGGCGCACGTCGCACATCACCGGGGCCGTCTCGATCCCCTACTACCAGCTCGCGCGGCTGGGCGAGATTCCGAAAAGCGCTTGGGTCGTCGCCTACTGCGCCTGCCCGCACCATCTGTCGGGCGTGGTCGTGGATTCGCTGCGCTCGCGTGGCTACCCGCACGCCTACGTGCTCGACGAAGGCATCGTGGAGTGGGAGCGCCGCGGCTACCCGATGGTCGCGGCACCGGGCGCGGCGGTGCCCGGCGCGCCCGCGCCCGTGGTCCGCTAGCGTCGGGTGCGACGCGCCGGACCGGCCGGCCGAAACGATCGAACGGCGCTCCCGGCGGAACGATCGCGGTCGACGAGCCGCGCGCCTAGCGGAAGCGGGACTTGAGCTCGCCCCAACTGGCGCTGCGTGTCGGCGTGGCGAGGGGGCCGAACTCCTGAACGCGGCTGTTGCCCGCCTCGGTCACGTAGACATCGCCGCTCGAATCGAGGCCGACGCCGTAGGGGTAGAGGAACTGGCCGGTGCCGCCGCCCGTCGAGCCCCACTGGTCCAGGTACGCGCCGCTCGCCGAAAAGAGCTGGACCCGGTTGTTCCCGGAATCGACCACGTAGACCAGCCCGCCCGCATCGGTCGCGATCCCGAACGGCTGGTTGAACTGGCCGTTCCCGGAGCCGTTCGTGCCCCACTGGTTCAGGTACGTGCCCGTGTTGGTGAAAGCCTGCACGCGGCTGTTGCCGCGGTCCACGACGTACACCGTGCCGCCGGAGCCGACGGCGATGCCGTACGCGTCGGTGAACTGCCCGTTGCCGCTGCCGCTGCTGCCCCACTGCGTGAGGTACGCACCGGTCCCCGTGAACTTCTGCACGCGGCAACCCGTCCAGTCCATCACGTACACGTCCCCACCGGCGTCGACGGCCAGGCCTGAGACGTACTGGAACTGCCCGTTGCCCGTACCGAAGCCGCCCCACTGCGTGAGGAAGGCTCCCGTGCTGGTGAACTTTTCGACGAGGCTGGTGCCGTAGCTCGCCACGAACACGTCGCCGCCCGAATCGATCGCGAGGGCGTAGGGACTTCCCACGCTCCACTCGAAGAGGTAGGTGCCCGACGCGGTGAAGACCTGCACGCGGTTGTTGGCCGCGTCGGCGACGTACACGTTGCCGCCCGCACCGACCGCCACGCCGAAGGGCGCGTTGAACTGGCCGCTTCCCGAACCAGCCGAGCCCCACTGGGTGATGTAGGCCGGAGCGGCGACGGCGGCCACCGCCGTCACGAGAAGCGATGAGGCGAGCGACAGGGCGGCGACACTCTTGCGGACCGCATGGGTGTGCATCGGAGGCGACCTCGTGCGCAGGGGGATGGCAGCGTGCCGCCTCGGCCTGGGGTGCGGTGCGCCGACGCCCCGCAGTCGCGTGGGAGGTCGGTGCTTCCTGCCCGGGCCGGACGGAGGGACCCGCGAGCGGAAACATTAGAAGCGCGCGCGACACCCGGACAATGGAAATCACTGCCCTCGACGGCTCCATTCGTGCGCGACGCCTTGTGAAACCCGCAGCATGGACGCGCGGTGCACCGCCGGATCACGAACGCCTGCCGGAAGCCGCCTCGACTACGTCGGAAGCGCGACGCGGGGCATGATCTTCGGGCCCGCGATCAACCGCAGGCCATAGGGGACCAGCGCGACCGCCATCAGTAGCGATGCGGTCAGGTTGACGATCTCGGCGCCATCCGGAAACCCCACCAGCAGGACGCCGAGCAGGAACAGGACGGCCTGCCAGCGCGGGAGGGCACGCGTCCGCAGCAGCCCGATCGACTGGATCGCGAACCCGATCGGGAGCAGCAGGAAACCCCAGACCACCACCATCCAGCCCTTGAACGAGAACATCGCCACGAGCCCCGGGATCATGGGCGCGAACTGGTCCTCGGGCAGCGAGTCGAGCGCGCTCATCGACAGGCACAGCGCGCCCTTGTCCGCCGCCAGCAGGACGGCACCAAGCACGGCGAGGCAGGCGCCCACGAACCCGGCCCAACCCGCCCTCGTGCGGTCCAGCAGCCGCATGAAGTGCAGGGCCAGCACGACCAGGACCGCCGTGTTCAGCGTGACGAGCACGTGGGCGAACTGCAGCAGTCCCGCGTGGTGGGCGCGCTGGATCATCTCCGCCGGCGAGAGGAGGCGCGGGGCCAGCAGGCCCGGGTGCATCCCGAACGCGAAGACGAACGTGAGCGGGAAGAGGATGAAGCACAGGCCCGTGCCGATTCGTTTCACGATGTCCAGGGACCGCGGTTCGTTCATGGCGTGTCCTCCTTGCGCAGGCCGGGACGGTGGGCGCCGAGGCGGCAGGCCCGCAATCCGGCGCACGCCGTGCGGAGAGCGGCCGCCGGCACGTCCCGGTCACCGGGGACCCGAAAAGGGGCCTTGCCCCTGGCGCTCGCCCGCGCTATCGTACAACCACATGGTTGCACGTTCGAAAGACAGCGAAGAGGCGCTCAACCAGCTGTTCCGCGCCCTGGCCGACGGCACGCGTCGCGACATCCTCGTGCGCGCGCTCACGGCGGCCCCGTCGGTGTCGGAGCTGGCCGCGCAGTACGACATGAGCTTCGCCGCCGTGCAGAAGCACGTCGCCGTGCTCGAGCGCGCCGGGCTCGTCCAGAAGCGCGCGAGCGGCCGCGAGCAACGCGTCTCCACCAACCGCGTCCGCATTCGGCGCGCGGGCCAGCTCCTCGACCAGTTCGAAGCCCTCTGGCGCCAGCGCATGGCCCAGCTCGACCAGCTCCTCCAGCCGAAAGGGGATTGACCATGCCGCTGACCTCGATCGCCAAGGACCCCGAGACGCTCACCCTGACGGTCGTGGGGGACTACCCGGTTTCGCAGCAGCGGCTCTGGGAAGCATTCACCGACCCGCGCCAGCTCGAGCGCTTCTGGGGACCGCCCCAGTGGCCGGCCACGTTCACGCGTCACGACTTCCGGGTCGGCGGCCGTGCCGAGTACTTCCTGTCGGGAGCGGACGGCGCCCGGTGGAGCGGCTCGTGGCGGTTCACCGCCGTGCACCCCATCGACTCGTTCGTGGCCGTGGACGGCGACGACAACGTGGACGACGAGAACATGCCCGCGGGAATGACGTTCACGTTCGAGACCACGGCGACGGGATCGCGCGTCACCTGCGTGACGCGTTTCGCGAGCCTCGAAGCCATGGAGCAGACGGCGGCCGGCATGGAGGAGGGACTGCGCGCCGCGATGCCCCAGCTGGACGCCCTCCTGGCCGAAAGAAGCGTGGCCAACGCGCGGGACTCCCGGTAGGTTTCGCCTCGCCCGGACGTCGTCGGGCGTTTCGCCAGGAGCGCCCGCCTCGCGCCATCCAACCCTGCATCGTCCGGGAG
>CAZIXL010000264.1:0-5137 GCA_964542885.1 uncultured bacterium | reverse complement strand
TCGTCCTCGCCGGCCGGGCCGTCTCGATCGCGCTCTCCGCGCTCCTCGGCGCGTGGGTCTGGCTCGAGGCGCGCCGGCGCTGGGGCGATCTCGCCGGGCTCGTGGCGCTGGGCGCCTGGGCGTTCACGCCCGAGACGCTGGCCCACGGTTCGGTCGTCGGCACCGACCTGCCCACCGCGCTCACGCTGTTCGGCGTCGTGCTCGCGGGCGACCGCTGGCTCGCCAGCGGCCGCGTGCGCGACGCCGCGATCACCGCCGCGTGGACGGCCGGCGCGTTCCTGGTGCGCCTCAGCGCCGTGCAGGTCCTGCTCGTGCTCGGGGTGCTCGCGGTCGTGCGGGCCGCGGCGGGCGCGCTGCCGCGGCCACGCGCCGCCGTCGGCGGCCTGGTCGTGCTCGGGCTCGTCGCCTGGCTGGCGGTGGACGCCGGCTACCTGTTCCAGGGCGTGGGCACGCCGCTCGGCGGGATCGAGTTCCATTCGCCCACCTTCGTCGCGCTCGGGCGCGCGCTCGCGGCGGTGCCCTCGCCGTTCCCCGAGCCGTGGTTGCGCGGGCTCGACTACGTCGCCTACCTCGCGCAACCCGGCGTGCGCACGAACTACCTGTTCGGCGAGGCGGGTGCGGCGCACCATCCCGCCTACATCTTCGTGGCGATGGCCGTGAAGTGGCCGCTCGGACTGCTCGCGCTTCTCGCGCTGCGGCTCGCGCGCGTCGTCGCCTGGCGCGAGTTCGATCCGGTCGCCGAGGCGCCCCTGCTCGTTCCCGCGCTGGTCGTGATCGCCATGGCGGCCGTGGCGAACCTCGAGGCGGGCGTGCGCTACGTGCTGCCGGCGCTGCCGTTCCTGATGGTGTGGTCCGCGGGTGCGGCCGCGCCCGCGCGCGCGCATGGGGGCGGTCGGAGGGCCTGGGCGGTCGCGGCGGTGGCGCTGGCCCTGGCGATCCCGGTCGAGGCGGCGCGGGCGATGCCGTACCCGCTCTCGTTCTTCAACGGGTTCGCCGCCGCGCCGGGCGCGGGCGAGCGCATCGTGAACGACTCGAACGTGGACTGGGGCCAGGGACTGCTCGCGCTGCGCGACGAGCTGCGGCGGCGCGGCATCCCGCGCGTGTACCTGACCTACCACGGCACCACCGACCCGGCGGTCTACGGCATCGACTACGTGCCCTATGCGGGCGGCCCCCTCGGGACGGCGTCGGACTGGCTCGCCGTGAGCAGCTACTACTACGTCGGGCTTCCGGCGCGGATGATGACCCGCGAGGGTTCCACGCCGCAGCCGGTCGCCGTGGACTGCCGCGCGCTGTGGCACCTCCGGCCCGTCGCCCACCCGGCGGGCTGCATGTGGCTGTTCCGGATCCGGTGAACCCCGCGCGCCGCAAGCCGACCGCCCGTGCGGTCCCGAGCCCGCCGGCACCGCTGCCGCGGCCGCTCGTGGCCGCGGTCGCGCTGCTCGCGGCGCTCGTCGTGGGCGCCTCGGTCACGTTCCGCATGGACGACGCCGACATCTGGCAGCACCTGGCCGTGGGCCGTGCGATCTGGTCGCTGCACGCGGTCCCGCACGTGGACCTGTGGACGTGGCCGGGCTACGGCCAGCCCTACTTCCTGCCGTCGTGGCTCTTCCGCGCGCAGCTCTGGCCGGTCTGGCACTTCGGCGGCGACGTGGGGCTCACGGCCTGGCGCTGGGTGGTCACGCTGGGCACGTTCGGGCTCCTGTGGCTCGCGGCCCGCCGGGGTGGCGCGCGCGGCCTCGCGCCGCTGTTGGTCTTCGTCTGGTGCGCGATGGTGCTGCGGCGGCGCACGATGGTGCGTCCCGAGATGCTCGCGGGCGTGCTGCTCGCGCTGCAGTTCTGGCTCCTCGAGCGGCGGCGCTCCGGGGACCCGAAGAGCGAGCGCTGGCTCGTGCCCGTCGCCTGGCTGTGGGCGAACGCGCACATCTCCTACACGCTCTTCTTCGAAGTGGGACTCGCCTACCTCGCGGACGCGTGGCTGCGCCGCCGCGAGGGCGGCGCGCCGGGCCGGCTCGCGGTCGTGCTCGCGCTCGCGCTCGCCGCGTGCTTCGCGAACCCGTTCGGGTTCCGCGCCCTGTGGGAGCCCTTCGACTTCGTCCTCCACCAGCGGAACGAGCCGATCTTCCGGGCGGTGCAGGAGCTGTGGGGCATTCCGTGGGCGGACAACCTCCGCGACGGGCTGCCCGCGCTCATGCTGCTCGCGCCGCTGCTCGCGCTCGCTCGCTGGCGCCGGCGCGGGCCCGACCTCGCCCAGGCCGTGGTCTACGCGATGTTCTACGCGCAGGCCCTGGGCTCGGCCCGTTTTCTCGGGCCGTTCGCGATCGCGATCGCGCCCTTCCTCGCGCGCGACCTCGCCGAGGCGCTCGCCGCCGACGCGTGGCCCGCGTGGACGCGCCCGCCCGCCGTGCGGGCGGCCCGCGCGGCGGCGGCGTGCGTGCTGGTGGCCGTCCCCGAACTCGCGCGACCGACGACGACGTTCGGCGTCGGCTTCGTGCGCGGGCGGTATCCCGTCCACGCCTGCGATTGGATCGAGCGCGAGGGGGTGCGGGGCCGGCTGTGGAACTCCTTCGACGACGCGGGCTACCTGCTCTGGCGGTTCTGGCCCCAGCGCGACCGCCTCCCGTTCATGGACATCCACCAGACCGGCTCGCGCCAGGACCGCGACCTGATGGCGTTCTTCTACCTCGACCCGCGCGCGTGGGCCCGACTCGACGCCGAGTGGCGGTACGACTGGGCGATCCTGCCGCGTGCGGAGGGCGCGAACGAGCACCGGGTGGAGTGGCTCGCGGCCGACACGTCGTTCGTGCCCGCGTTCCTCGACGACGATTGGGTCGTCTGGCTGCGCCGCGACGGGGCCATGGCGGACCTCGCCGCGCGCGAGGGATACCGCTGGCTGCCGGCGAGCTTCCGCGCGATGGGCCCGCTCGGCGAGCGCGCGGTGGCCGACACCGCCGTGCGCAGGGCGATGCGCTCCGAGCTCGAACGTTCGATCCGGGAATCGCCGCGCTCCGGCCACGCGCACAGCCTGCTCGCCAACCTCGACCTGCTCGACGGCGACTGGGCCGCAGCCCTGCACGAACTGCAGGCGGCACGCGAAGTGAACCCGGGCCTGCCCGGCCTGGCGGAACGCGAAGCGACGGCGCGGGACTCGCTCGCGGAGTCGGCGGGAAGTCGGCGCTCCGGGACCGGCGAGGACCGGGCACCGGCACGCGCGGGAGCGCGCTAGGAAATCTCGCGCCCCATCGTGATGCTGACGCGCAGCAGCGTGCCCATGCCCGGGCGGGCGGGGAGGCTGCGGATGCTCGCCTTCGCGTGCGGCGTCACGGCCGGCGCCCGCTTCGCGGCGTGGGTCGCGGCGGGCCGCGCGCTCGCCGGCTTCGCGGACGCGGCCGGGGCGGCCGGGTGTTCGCTCGCGGGCGTCGCGGGCGCGGTCACGGGCGGCGCGGGGTGCGGCGCCGGCACGTAGACGTCCTCGGCGGGATCCACCGTGGTCTCGTGGCGCACGCCGGTCGCGCAGTCGGTGCTGGTCGCGGTGTGCGGGCGCGCGGCCGCGTCGGGCGCACCCTGGCCACCGGCGTGCGCGACCGTCGCCAGCGAGATCACGGCGAGGGCGGCCAGCGTGCTGCTCCATGTCCGGGCGGCGTGGGTCATGCGAGCTCCGCGGGAATCCGGGCGCCCCCATGGCGCCCGCGCGTGGGCGGCACTATACACCGGGGTCTGAAACGCCGAAGAGGCCTTTTGGACGAACGGTGTCACGTCCTTGTCCGGTTCGCGCGACCGGAGCCGGGCCGCCGCCTGCGGCGGTGCGAAGCGGCTCGCAGCGTTCCCCTGCGGTACTCCCGATCGCCCGCGGCCGGCCCGCGCGGGAGGTGCCGCAAGGCCTAGCGCTCCTCGGGGTCGTACGGAACGCCGACCGCGCGGGGCGCCACCGCCCGGCCGATGAAGCCGGCCAGCACGAGCATGGTCACCACGTAGGGCAGCGCCTGCAGCAGCTCGCTCGGGAAGCCGGAGCCCTGGAGCCGGATCTGCAGCGCCTCGGCCGCCCCGAACAGCAGGCACGCCGCCGCCGCCCCGAGCGGGTTCCACTTGCCCACGATCATCGCGGCGAGCGCGATGTAGCCGCGGCCGCCGGTCATGCCGTCGGTGAACGAGTGCTGCTCGCTCGCGAGCCACGCGCCCGCGAGCCCCGCGAACGCGCCCGACACGAGCACGCCGCTCCAGCGGAGGGCGCCGACCGACAGGCCGAGCGTGGCGCCGGCCTCGGGCCGCTCGCCCATCGTGCGCAGGCGCAGGCCGAACGCCGTGCGGAACAGCGTTCCTTGCGCGGCGAAGGCGAGCGCGACCGGCAGCAGCACGAGCGGCGAGCCGAGCACGTCGCCGAGCCCGGGCACGTCCGAGAGCCCGAAGAGCCGCCAGTCCGGGAGCCCCGGCACGCGCGGCGAGTTCGAAGACGAGTGGAACACCTGCCGGAGCACGAAGCGCGTGAGTCCGAGCGCGAGCAGGTTGATGCCGAGGCCGCTCGTGATCTGGTCCGCGCGGAACGTGACCGTGACGAGCGCGTGCAGCGCGGCGGTCGCGAGCCCGGCCGCGATCGCGAGTGCGAGCGCGAGCCACGGGCTGCCGCTCGCGTGCGCGCCGAGCGTGTAGGCGAGCGCGCCGTTCAGCATGATGCCCTCGAGCGCGATGTTGATGACGCCGCCGCGCTCGCTGAACGACGCGCCCACGGCCGCGAGCACGTACGGCACGCTGATCCGCAGCGCCGCCGCGAGGAACAGGAGCGCTTCCATCAGCCCCGCCTCCGCGCGCGGCGCTCGACGAGCACGTGCAGCGAGATCGCGACGAGGATGACGAGTCCCTGGAGCACGTCCACGATCTCCTTCGGCACGCGCTGGTTGATCACGAGGCCGCCGTACGAGAGCGCGCCGAAGAACAACGCCGCGGCCGCGACGCCGAGCGGGTGGTTGCGCCCGATCAGCGCGACCGCGATGCCGAGGAAACCGGCGCCGCCCGAGAAGCCGAGTTCGAAGTAGTGCTTGTAGCCGCACACGAAGTTCGTGCCGCCGAGCCCCGCGACCGCGCCCGAGATCGCGAGCGCGAGCGCCTGCGCGCGTCCCACGTTCACGCCGCCGTATTCGGC
>CAZIXL010000263.1:0-5138 GCA_964542885.1 uncultured bacterium | reverse complement strand
CCGAGATCGAGACCGGCGCCAAGGACGTGGTCGGCGTGCTCACGTTCGACCGCACCAGCGACTCGCCCGTCGGCGTCTTCCCCGAGCGCCGCGCGCACCAGCGCACGCACGCGATCGCCGACGTGTGGGACAACTTCGGCTTCGATCCCGCGACCGGCAACGCCATGATCACCGCCGCCGGGATCACCGCCCGCAAGTACAAAATCGACCGCCGCGAGGTCGACGACATCGCCTTCCTGCGCCATGAGCAGTACTGGAAGGCGAAGGATTCGGGCTTCCTCGACAAGGTCCTCGTGCCGCTCGACCTGCTGAACGTCGCGGGCAAGCCGCTCGGGCGCGTGGACGAGGACAAGGGCGTGCGGCGCATCTCGCTCGGCTCCGTCCGCGCGCAGCGCGAGCTGGACACCTGCGTCACCAGCGCCGGCCAGACGCACGCGTCCGACGGCATGGCCACGCTGCTCGTCACCACCGCCGAAAAGGCGCGCGAGCTGTCGAGCCGGCCCGAGATCGACATTCGGTACGTCGGCAAGGCCGAGGCGCGCACCGAGCCCAGCCTGATGCCCGAGGCGCCCGCGTTCGCGGTCAAGAAGCTGCTCGACCGCGTCGGCCTGACCATGGACGACGTGAAGGTCGCCAAGAACCACAACCCGTTCGCCGTGAACGACGCCGTCTTCCAGAAGGTGCTCGGCTACGACTGGAAGAAGCTCAACCAGACCGGCTGCCCGCTCGTGTGGGGCCACCCGCAGGGCCCCACGCTCACGCGCGTGCTGATCGAGGCGCTCGAGGAAGCCGTGCAGCTCGGCGGCGGCCGCGTGCTGATCTTCGGCTGCGCCGCCGGCGACGTCGGCATCGCCGCACTGTTCGAAGTGAGCGAAGGAGGTGCGCGATGAGCACCACGACCACGACCGGCGCGAAGGTCACCGCGCTCCGCCAGCCCACGCTCGAGACGCTCGGGCTGGGCACCGTCCTCGAGCTGTTCCGCAACGGCCGGCTGCCCGTCACCACCGAGGCGCTCGTCGAGAAGGTGTTCGGGCCGAAGCACGACCGCGGCTCGCTCGTCATCTCGGGCGCCAACGGCATCGTCGGCGCCGGCAAGACCATGCAGCTCGGCTCGCGGCTCGAGCCCTTCGGCGTGCGCGTCGTGGCACTCGACTTCCCCGGCGCGCCCGACGGCCTCGGCAGGCAGTACCCCGGCCTCGTCGCCGCGTTCGGGCGCGAGGGCGCCGCGCGCATCATGGGCAACATCGTGCGGCTCACGTACGATGGGCACACGCTGCCCGACGAGCTGAAGGCCTTGAAGCCCCGGTTCCTGCTCGAGGCCATTCCCGAGATCCTCGAGGTGAAGCGCGCGCACTACGACGTCTTCCGCGCCGCGTTTCCCGGCATCGAGATCCGCTCCGTCACCTCGGGCTTCCCCGCGAAGGAGCTGGGCGTCGGCATCGCGCACCCCGCGTTCCCGCACGAGATCAACAAGATGTACGAGGTCGTCGAAGACTCGCCCTCGGCGGTGACGCAGCTGCTGTGGGCGCTCGGCCTGGTGCCCGTGCCCGTGTCGGACGACTGGTCGTTCGTGCTCGACGTGCTCTTCTGCGGCGTCACGCACGCCGGGCTGCAGGTGCACCGGCGCACGAACATGCCGTTCTGGAAGATCGACAAGCTCGCGCGCCGGCTGGTCGGGCCCAACCCGTTCCGCGCGCACGACGCCATCGGCTCGAAGGGCGCCGACTTCCTCACCTGGTCGTGCCTCGAGCACCTGGGCAGGCACTCCGGCGACCTGTTCACGCCCACGCCCGAGCTGGTCGAGCGCAAGGACACCGGGCAGGCGTGGTACCCGCCGGACCACTTCCGGCCGCTCGTGGACTGGAAGCTCGACGCGGTCGAGACGGCCGAGTTCGAGTCCGGACTTCTGGGGCCCATCGTCCAGATGACCGCGCTGATGCTGCACGAGAAGCGCGCGCACCTCGCGCACATGAACGCCATCGGCGAGCTGTGCGCGCAGTTCCGGCGCGGCGCCGTCGCCATGCTGCGCGAGATGGGCCCCGCGAAGGCGAAGGAGGTCGTCGCCGCCTACCACCGGCAGAACCCCGCGGCCGCGAAGAGCGCCTGGCATCCCGAGGCGCTCGCGAAGATGGACGGCCCCGACTGGCAGCAGCTCTACGTCAACGCCGAGCACGACGGCACCGTCGGCGTCGTGACGATCTCGCGCGAGAGCTACTGCTGGGACGTGGACCGCGAGCTGAACCGCGCGCTCGACTGGCTGAAGGCCGCCGGCATCCGGAAGCTGATCGTGACCGGCGACTTCCACCTGAGCACGCAGATGGTCGGCGCCGACACGAGCGAGTTCTTCCCCACGCTCACGAATGTCGAGCCCGGCCTCGCGATCACGAACGGCTGGTCGAGAACTGCGCGCCGCCTGTACGACGACTTCGAGACCAGCGTGGCGTTCGTGAACGGCAAGCGCTGCCTGGGCGGCATGTACGAGCTGATGATGCACGCCCACTTCGTCGTCGCCGTCGACGACGCGCGCATCGGCTGGCCTGAGGTGAACCTGCCCGTCGTGCCCGGCATGGAGGGCTGCCACTGGCCGTACCGCCGCGCGGCGAAGGAGCACTGGCCGAAGATCACGCAGGCACTGCTCACCGGGCAGGCCGTGAAGGCGAAGGAGACGATCGGCTGGTTGCTCGACGCCGCCGAGCCGATGGACAAGGCCCTCGCCACCGTGTGGGGCCTCGCGACCGGGTCGCGCAAGGACGTCGCGCGGCGGCCGCTCGAAGCCGGCCCGCTCGCCGGCGTGCCGACCACGGCGCCCGGCGTGCCGCCGGCCGACGACCCGCTCGTGCAGGCTGGTCGCGACGGCATCGTCGCGTGCATGACGCAATCGCTGGCCGTGCCGAACGCCGACGCGCTGGCGCTGCAGGCGAAGATCGCCGCCGAGTTCCTGGCGTCGAAGCCCTGCCGGGACGGCCGCGTGGGCCAGGAGTACGGGCGCGTGATGGCGGTGTAGGCCGCGCGAGCCGATTCCACCGGCGGCGCTCCGCGATGCGCGGGGCGCCGCCGACACACCCCGGCCGGGAGGATCCTCGATGGCGCCGACCCTCGGAAACGGCAAGATCTGTTACGTCGAAATCCCTGCGACGGACGTCGCGCGGTCCGCCGCCTTCTACGAGCAGGTCTTCGGCTGGGAGACCCGAAGGCGCCGCGACGGCTCGCTCGCGTTCGACGACGGCGTGGGCCAGGTGAGCGGCACATGGGTCACCGGCCGCCCGCCCTCGTCGCAGCCCGGACTGCTGGTCTACGTGATGGTGGACCACGTCGAGGCGACGCTGGCGGCGGTCGTCGCGAACGGCGGCGAGATCGTGCAGCCGGTCGGCGCCGACGCCCCCGAGATCACCGCGCGCTTCCGCGATCCCGGCGGCAACGTGCTCGGGCTCTACCAGCAGCCTGCGTGACCGGGTGCTTGCTGCGCGCTAACCTGCGCGGCCTCGGTCCGCCGGCCCCGCTCGCGGCGGGCCCGACCAGGCCGAGGTCAAGGGGAGACGACATGCCAGCAGTTCGCGTGGAGCGGCTCACGAAGGACTTCGGCGAGCTGCGGGCCGTGAACGAGGTGTCGTTCGCCATCGAGGCCGGGAGCATCTTCGGCCTGCTGGGACCGAACGGCGCCGGCAAGAGCACGACGCTCGCGATGCTGTCGACCGTGCTCAGGCCCACGAGCGGCGCCGCGTGGGTGAACGACTTCGACATTCGTTCGCAGCCCGACGCCGTTCGCCGGTCCATCGGCATCGTGTTCCAGGACCAGAGCCTCGACGAGGAGCTGACCGCCCGCGAGAACATGGACATGCACGGGCGGCTCTACCACGTGCCGCGCCGCCAGCGGCTCGAGAAGCTCTCCGAGCTCATGGAGCTGGTCGGGCTCGCCGACCGCGCCGACGACCTGGTGAAGACCTACTCGGGCGGCATGCGCCGCCGGCTCGAGATCGCGCGCGGGCTGCTGCACGAGCCCCGGGTGCTGTTCCTGGACGAGCCCACGCTGGGGCTGGACCCGCAGACGCGCAACCACCTGTGGAGCTACATCGCCACGCTCAACCGCGAGAAGCAGGTGACGATCATCCTCACCACCCACTACATGGAAGAGGCCGACCGGCTGTGCGGCGAGGTCGCGATCATCGACCACGGCAAGATCGTCGCCTCGGACTCGCCCGCCGCCCTCAAGCAGGCGATCGGCGGCGACGTCGTGGCGCTGCGCACGTCGGACGACGCGCGCGTGCTGGACCGCGTCCGCGGCATGGAGCACGTGAAGCAGGCCGAGATGCGGAACGACGCGATCAGCGTGACGCTCGACCAGGCCGACCGCCACGTGGCCGGGCTCGTGACGCTGTGCGGCGAGGCCGGCGTGGCCGTGACCTCGCTCACCGTGCACAAGCCCACGCTCGAGGACGTGTTCCTGCACTTCACCGGGCGCACGATCCGCGAGGAGGAATCCAGCGGCAAGGACCGCATGCGCATGGCGCGGCGGCTCTGGAGGCGGTGACGATGGACGTCGTGCACACGCTGTGGATGCGGAACGTGAAGCGCTACCTGCGCTCCAGGCCGCGCATCATCGGCAGCCTCGGCATGCCGCTCTTCTTCCTGCTCATCCTGGGCTTCGGGCTCAACTCGGTCGTGCAGGGCCCGCACATGGGGCGCGGCTACGTCGCGTTCGTGGTGCCCGGGATCGTGTCGATGTCGGTGCTGTTCACCTCGATGTTCTCGGGCATCCAGATCATCTGGGACAAGCAGTTCGGCTTCCTCAAGGAGACGCTCGTCGCGCCCGTCTCGCGCTTCGAGATCATGCTCGGCCAGACGCTGGGCGGCGCCACCACCGCGCTCATCCAGGGCGCGCTGATCCTGTCGATCTCGCTGCTGCTGGGCGTGCGGCCGACGAGCGCCACGGGCCTCGCGCTGGCATTCGCGTTCATGGTCCTGATCGGGATCACGTTCACCGCCATGGGCATCGCGATCGCCTCGCGGCTCGAGGACATGCAGGGCTTCCAGCTCATCATGAACTTCGTGATCTTCCCGATCTTCGGGCTCTCGGGCGCGCTCTTCCCCATCGACGGGCTGCCCGCGTGGATGCGCGGCCTGACGCTGATCGACCCGCT
>CAZIXL010000262.1:0-5140 GCA_964542885.1 uncultured bacterium | reverse complement strand
GGCGCGCGCGAGGCGCAGCACCGCATCCACCACGCGCGCGTCGGGTACGCCGGCCTCGCGCAGTCGCGCCAGCTCTTCGAACGCGAACGCGAGCAGCGCGTCGCCGGCCAGCAGGCCCACGGCCTCGCCGAACTTCTTGTGCGTGGTGAGCCGGCCGCGGCGGTAGTCGTCGTCGTCCATCGCCGGCAGGTCGTCGTGGACGAGCGAGAACGCGTGCACGCACTCGACCGCGATCGCCGCCGGCAGCGCGCGGCGCCACGGCCCGCCGACGGCTTCGCAGGCCGTGAGCACCAGCAGCGGGCGCAGCCGCTTGCCCGGCGAGAGCGCCGCGTAGCGCAGCGCCTGGCCGAGGCGGCCCGGCCCGCCGGCCCGCTCGCGGACGGCGCGTACGAGCGCGCGCTCGAATTCGGCCTGCCGGGCCGCGAGGTCGCGGTTGCCGGCCGCCAGCACGGGACGCACCGCGCGCGGGCTCACGAGAACGGCAGCTCCCCTTCGCGGCCGCCCTCGCGCGACTCCAGCTCGATCGGCTCGGTGGACGTCTCGCCGTCCGGGTCCTCGACCAGGCGCTCGATGCGCTTCTCGGCCTCGTCGAGCTTCTGCGTGAGCGCGCGAGAGAGCTTCATGCCCTCCTCGTAGCGGGCGAGGCTCTCCTCGAGCGACAGCTCGCCGCTCTCGAGTTCCTCGACGATCGTCTCGAGGCGCTTGAGCCCGTCCTCGAAGTTCGGCAGCGCCGCGCTATCGGCGGCGGTCTTCTTCGCCATGCGTTCCTCCCCTGCGGACCGTGCGCACGACCGTCTCGGCTTCGCCGCGCGCGAACTCGATGGTGACCGTGTCTCCCGCCGCCAGCGCGTCGGGGCCCCGCAGCAGCCGTCCGTCGGCGTCGCGCGCCAGCGTGTAGCCGCGCTCGAGCACCGCGCGCGGCGACAGCGCCCGCAGCCGGTCGGCGAGCGACTCGACCCGGCGGCGCTCGCGGTGCAGGCCGTCGACGGTCACACCCTGCAACCGCCGCTCGAGCAGCGCCACGTCCTCCCCGCGCTCGGCCAGCCGGCGCAGGAACGCGCGCGGTGCGAGCAGGCGGCCAAGACCCTCGGCCCGCCGGCGCCCGTCCTGCAGGGCGGCCCGGGCCGCGGTCTCGATGCGCTCGCGCGCCCCGTCGACGCGCTGCTGCAGGTTGCCGAACACGTCGCGCACGCGGCGGAAGCCGTACTTCTCGCGCAGCCGGTCGAGGCTCGAGCGGCGCTCGGCGACGATGCGCCGCAGGTCGCGCAGCGCCCGCTCGGTGCGCGCCTCGATCCCGCGCCGCAACTCGGCGGCGTCGCGCACCGCCAGTTCCGCCGCGTTGCTCGGGGTGGCCGCGCGCACGTCGGCAGCGAGGTCGGCGAGCGTCGTGTCGACCTCGTGGCCGACGGCGCTCACCACCGGCAGCGCCGACGCGGCGATCGCGCGCACGACCGGCTCCTCGTTGAACGCCCACAGGTCCTCGAGCGAGCCGCCGCCGCGGCCCACGATGAGCAGGTCCACGCCGCCGTGGCGGTTGAAGCGCTCGATCGCGGCCGCGATCTCGGCCGCGGCGCCCTGGCCCTGCACGCGCACGGGCGCGAGCACGATGCCGATCCCGGGCCAGCGCGCGCGCAGCACCTTGACCATGTCGCGCACCGCGGCGCCGACCGGTGACGTGACGAGCCCGATGCGCTCGGGGTAGCGCGGCAGCGGCTGCTTGCGCGCGGCGTCGAACAGGCCCTCGGCCGCCAGGCGGCGCTTGAGTTCCTCGAGCTGCACGAGCAGCGCGCCGACACCCGCCGGCCGCATCGACCGCACGATCAGCTGGCAGCGGCCGCTCGGCGCGTAGAAGTCGACCTCGCCGTAGACCTCGACCTCGGTGCCGTCCTTCGGCACGAAGCCGATCTTCGAGGCGTTGCCGCGGAACATGACCGCGCTCACGACGGCGGGCGTCGCGTCCTTGAGGCTGAAGTACATGTGCCCGCTCTCGTAGTGCTTGAAGCCCGTGAGCTCACCCTTCACCCACACGCCCGGGAAGGCGCCGTTCAGCACCTCGTGCAGGGCGTGCGCGAGCTCGCCGACGGTGAGGATGCGGTCGTCGGCCGAGGGCAGGGTGCTCACGAGCGCGCGATCCCGGGGTCCGCTCAGGCGCGGACCGCCTCCGACTGTCGCTCGGCGGCGATCACGGTGTTGAGCACGACCATGGCCACGGTCATGGGCCCGACGCCGCCCGGCACGGGCGTGAGCGCCGAGGCCACGTGGCGCACGGACTCGGCTTCGACGTCGCCCGTGAGCTTGCTCCTGGTCTCGCCGGGCGCCGGCGGCAGGCGGTGGATGCCCACGTCGACGACGACCGCGCCGGGCTTGACCCAGTCGGCGGTCACCATGTGCCGCTTGCCCACCGCGGCCACGAGGATGTCGGCCTCGCGCGCGACCGTCCGCAGGTACGCGCCGCTCGCGCTGTGGCCGATCGTCACGGTCGCGTCGCAGCCCTTGCTCGAGAGCAGGATGCTCATCGGCCGGCCGACGATGTGGCTGCGGCCGAGCACGACGGCGTGCCTGCCCTTCAGCGGGATCTCGTAGTGCTGCAGCAGCCGCATCACGCCGTACGGCGTCGCCGGCACGAAGCACGGCAGGCCCAGGGCGAGCCGCCCGGCGTTCTCGGGATGGAAGCCGTCGACGTCCTTGAACGGCGGGATCGACTCGAGCACCGCCTGGCCGTCGGCGGGCTCGGCGAGCGGCAGCTGGACGAGGATGCCGTGCACGTCGGGGTCGTCGCCCAGCTCGCGGACCTTCTTCACGACCGCTTCGGTGGTGGTGCCGGCGGGGAACTTCACGCGCTCGGCGGTGATGCCGGCGGCCTGGCAGGCCTCGACCTTCTTCTTGAGGTAGACCTGCGAGGCGGGATCGTCGCCCACGGAGACGAGCGCCAGCTTCGGCTGCACGCCGCGGTCGAGCAGCACCTTCGAGCGCATGTGCGCTTCGATCGCCACGGCCTCGGCGGGCCCGGCGCCCGTCAGCAGCTTCGCGGTGCCCCGCTCGCCGGCGCCCTTCTGCCAGGCGACCTGCAGGCGCTGGATGCGGCTCGCGCGCCCCGTCGTTTCGTCGACGCTCACGAGGATCGCGTTCAGGCGCAGGTCGCCGGCGGCGGGCTGCAGGCGCTCAGGCAGCAGCGTGAGGAAGCGGCGCAGCGCGGGCTCGCGCTCCATGCCGATCACCGAGTCGAACCCGCCGGTCATGCCGGCGTCGCTCACGAACGCCGTGCCCTTCGGCAGCACGCGGTCGTCGGCGGTCTGCACGTGCGTGTGCGTGCCCACGACGAAGCTCGCGCGCCCGTCGAGGTGCCAGCCCATCGCGACCTTCTCGGCCGACGCCTCGGCGTGCATGTCCACCACGACGATCTTCGCCTGCGACTTCACCTGCTCGAGGATGCGGTCGGCGGCCTCGAACGGGCTGTCGGCCTCCTTCATGAACACGCGCCCGATCAGGTTCACGACCGCCACCGGCGCGCCGTTCGACGCCTTGAACACGCGGCAACCCTGTCCCGGAGTTCCCGCCGGCAGGTTGGCCGGGCGCACGAGGCGCGGCTCCTCGCCCAGGTAGTCGATCGCGTCCTTCTTGTCCCAGAGGTGGTTGCCGCCCGTGAGCACGTCGCAGCCGGCGTCGAACAGGTCGCGCGCGGTGTCGCGCGTGACGCCGTAGCCGGCGGCGGAGTTCTCGCAGTTGCAGATCACCAGGTGCAGGTCGTGGCGGCGGCGCAGCTCGGGCAGGAGCCCGCGCACGACCTCGCGGCCGGGCGAGCCGATCACGTCGGCGATGAAGAGCAGGTTGGTCATGGCCTTCCCTATTTGGCGTAGTCGACCGCCCGCGTCTCGCGGATGACGGTCACTCGGATCTGTCCGGGGTACTGCAGCTCCTTCTCGATGCGGCGCGCGATCTCGTTGGCCAGGCCCTGGGCGCGCGCGTCGTCCACGCGGTGGTGCTCGACCATGATGCGCACTTCGCGACCGGCCTGGATCGCGTAGCTCTTCTCGACGCCGGAGAAGCCGTTCGCGATCTTCTCGAGCGACTCGAGCCGCTTGATGTAGACCTCGAGGCTCTCGCGCCGGGCACCGGGGCGGGCGCCCGAGATCGCGTCGGCGGCGGCCACCAGCACCGGCCACAGGCTGCCGCCGGCGTAGTCGTCGTGGTGGTAGCCGATCGAGTCCAGCACCTCCTGCGGCTCGCCGTAGCGCGCCGCCAGCTCCATCCCGAGCGCGGGGTGCGTGCCCTCCTGGTCGTGGTCGATCGCCTTGCCGATGTCGTGCAGCAGTCCGCCGCGCTTGGCCATCTTCTGGTCCATGCCGATTTCGGCGGCCATCATGCCGGCGAGGTGCGCGACCTCAACCGAGTGGCTGAGGATGTTCTGGCCGTAGCTCGTGCGGTAGTGCAGGCGGCCGAGGTACTTCATGAGCTCGGGATGCAGGCCGGCGACGCCCACGTCGAGGCAGGCGGTCTCGCCGAACTCCTGGATCTTGCCCTCGACCTCCTCCTTCACCTTGGCCACGACCTCCTCGATCCGGGCCGGGTGGATGCGGCCATCCGCCACGAGGCGCTCGAGCGCCAGCCGCGCGATCTCGCGGCGCACGGGATCGAACGCCGACAGGATCACGGCCTCGGGCGTGTCGTCGATGATCACGTCGACACCCGTGATGATCTCGAACGAGCGGATGTTGCGCCCCTCGCGCCCGATGATGCGGCCCTTCATGTCGTCGCTCGGCAGGTGCACCACGGACACGCTGGTCTCGCTCACGTGGTCGCCCGCGTAACGCTGGAGCGCCAGGGCCACGATCTTGCGCGCCTCGCGCTCGGCGTTGCGCGTGGCCGTTTCGCGGATCTCGGTCGCGCGCCGCGCGGCCTCGTTGCGCGCCTCGTTCTCGATCGACGCGATGAGCTGCTGGCGATAGACGCGAAGCCCCATCGCGAGTTGCTGAAAATCATGACTCGGATGCCCCGAACCCACCAGTGGGATGTGACGGGGTTGAAAACCATCTCCCAGCGAGGGCCATACATCGCGTTGTGCTGAACGCTGCGTCCTGCCCGCGCTGGATGCCGGACTGGGCATCTCAGGTGGGACGGCGCCGGCAGTTCTGCCCATGAC
>CAZIXL010000261.1:0-5145 GCA_964542885.1 uncultured bacterium | reverse complement strand
GAGGTCTGGCTCGCCAAGGAGGGCCACGACGGCCCGGTCGGGATCAACCTCCTGACCAAGGTGCAGCTGCCGAACCTGGCGACGCTCTACGGCGCGATGATGGCCGGCGTGGACTTCGTGCTCATGGGTGCGGGCATCCCGCGCGAGATCCCGGCCGCGCTCGACGCGATGGCCGAGCACCGCGTGGCCGAGATGAAGCTCGACCTCGAGGACGCCGCGCCCGGGCGCGTCGAGTACCTGCGCTTCGACCCGGCGCGCCACTGGCCCGCGCCGCCCGAGCCGCTCAAGCGCCCGAAGTTCCTGCCCATCGTCGGCGGTCACACGCTGGCGAGCGTGCTGGCCAAGAAGACGCCGGGCATCGACGGCTTCGTCGTCGAGGGCCCCACCGCCGGCGGCCACAACCCGCCCCCGCGCGAAAAGGGCGTGTTCGACGAGAACGGCGAGCCGGTCTACGGGCCCAAGGACGAAGCCGACCTCGGCAAGATGCGCGAGATCGGCCTGCCCTTCTGGCTCGCCGGCGGCTCCGGCCGCCCGGGCCGGCTGGCCGAGGCGCAGGCCGCCGGCGCCGTGGGCATCCAGGTCGGGACGCTGTTCGCCTATTGCGACGAATCGGGGCTGGCTGAGCCCCTGCGACGCTCCGTGATCGAGAGCGCCGCGCGCGGGGAGGTCCGCGTGCGCACCGACGCCCGCGCCTCGCCCACCGGCTTCCCCTTCAAGGTGGTCTCGTGGCCGGGCGACCCGGCAACGGGCGCCAAGCGCGAGCGCATCTGTGACCTCGGCTACCTGCGCAACGCCTACCAGAAGCCCGACGGGGGCATCGGCTACCGCTGCGCCAGCGAGCCCGGCGACCAGTTCGTGGCCAAGGGCGGCGACGCGGCCGAGCTGGATGGCCGCAAGTGCCTCTGCAACGCGCTGCTCGCCAACATCGGCCACGCGCAGGCGCGCGACGAGGGCCCCGAACCGCCGCTCCTCACGAGCGGCGACGACGCGGCCGTGCTCCACGAGTTCCTGGGCGGCCGCACTCGCTACACGGCGGCCGACGTCGTGCGCTACCTGCTGGGGCGGACGACGGGGAGCTGAGCCCGCGCCGCTCCCCTACCCCCGGCCCGTCACCCGCAGGACCTCGGCCACGTCCTTGTCGCCGCGCCCGGAGAGGTTCACGACCACCTTCGTGTCGCGGCCGAGCGTGCGGCCCTCGCGCAGCACCCAGGCGATCGCGTGCGAGGACTCGAGCGCGGGCAGGATGCCCTCGAGCCGGCACAGCGTCTCGAACGCCTCGAGCGCCTCCTCGTCGGTCGCGCTCGCGTAGTCGAGCTTGCCCTCGTCCAGCAGCCAGGCGTGCTCCGGGCCGACCGCCGGGTAGTCGAGGCCGGCCGAGACCGAGTGCGTCTCGCGCACCATGCCGCCCTCGTCCTGCAGGATCAGCGTGCGCGTGCCGTGCAGCACGCCCACCGTGTGCTCGGGCACGCGCGCGGCGTGCTTGCCGCTCGCGAGCCCGTGCCCGCCCGCCTCGACCCCCACCTTGCGCACGTCGGCGTCGTCCAGGAACGCGTGAAAGAGCCCGATCGCGTTGCTGCCGCCGCCCACACAGGCGACGAGCACGTCGGGCCGCCCGCCGGCGAGCGCTTCGAACTGCGCGCGCGCCTCGAGCCCGATCACGCGGTGGAAGTCGCGCACGATCATGGGGAACGGGTGCGGGCCCAGCACCGAGCCGAGCACGTAGTGCGTGTCGCGCACGCGCGTCACCCAGTCGCGCAGCGCCTCGTTGATCGCGTCCTTGAGCGTGCGCGAGCCCGCGTCCACCTCGCGCACCTCGGTGCCCAGGAGCCGCATGCGCTCGACGTTGAGCTTCTGCCGCCGCGCGTCCTCGCTGCCCATGTAGACGACGCACTCGAGGCCGAAGCGCGCGGCGGCCGCCGCGGTGGCCACGCCGTGCTGGCCGGCGCCGGTCTCGGCGATCACGCGCGGCTTGCCCATGCGCTTCGCGAGCAGGCACTGGCCGATCGTGTTGTTGATCTTGTGCGCGCCCGTGTGCAGCAGGTCCTCGCGCTTCAGGAACACGCGGCAGCCGGCCTGCTCCGAGAGCCGTCGCGCCTCGACCAGCGGCGTGGGCCGGCCGGCGAAGTCGCGCAGCGTGTCGGCCAGTTCGCGCTCGAACCCCGCGTCGGCGCGCGCCCGACGGTATTCGCGCTCCAGCTCGTCGAGCGCGTGGATGAGCGTCTCGGGCACGAAGCGGCCCCCGTAGGGGCCGAAGTGGCCGGTGGCGTCAGGCGATTCCGGAAGCGGCATCGAACTCCCTCACGGCGGCGACGAAGCGCCGCACGCGGTCGTGGTCCTTGAAGCCCGGCGCGCGCTCGAGCCGGGACGAAGCGTCGACTCCGAACGGCCGTGCGGCGGCGAGCGCGTCGGCGACGTTCTCGTCGTCGAGCCCGCCCGCGAGCATCACCGGGCGCTGCGCCGCCAGCGCGCGCGCCGCGGCCCACGGGAACGTGCGGCCGGTGCCGCCGGCGAGCGTGGCGTGCGCGGTGTCGAGCAGCGCCAGGTGCGGCTCGGCCGGGATCGTTCCCGCCCACGCGCCGTCCTCCTCCACGCCCACCGCGAACGCGCAGGGCAGCGGGAAGTCGGCGGGCCAGCCGGCCGGGTCGACGCGGTGCAGCTGCACGCGCGCGACGCCCGCGGCGCGCGCGATCGCCAGCGCCTGGTCGGGCGCCGGGGCGACCATCACCGCCACGGTCGTGCCGCGGCCGAGCGCGGCGACGATGTCGGCCGCGCGCGAGGGTTCGATCCGCCGCGGGCTCTCGCCGTGCACGATGAAGCCGAGCCAGTCCGCCCCCGAGGCGAGCGCGATCATCGCGTCCTCGAAGCTCGTCAGCCCGCACACCTTGACGATGGTGTGGCGCGGCCCGGGCCGGCCGGCGCCGGAGCTCATGCCCCGCCCCGCGCGGCGGCGGCGAGGGTGGCGAGCGTGGCCGCCGGATCGGGACTGGTCATGAACACCTCGCCCATCAGCACCGCGTCGCAACGCGTCGCGCGCAGCCGGGCCAGGTCGGCGGGGGTCGACAGTCCGCTCTCGGCGACGGCGGTCACCATGGGCGGCACGTGGGGCAGCAGCTCGACCGAGGTGCCGAGGTCCACCTCGAACGTGTTCAGGTCGCGGTTGTTGATCCCGACCAGCGTGGCCCCGGCGCGCAGGACGCGCGCCAGCTCGGCGCCGTCGTGCACCTCGACGAGCGCGTCCAGCCCCAGCAGGCGCGCCTCGGTCACGAAGCGCTGGATCTCGGTCTCCGACAGCAGCGCCGCGAGCAGCAGCACCGCGTCGGCGCCGCGCGCGGCGGCGTCGAGGATCTGGTAGGGGTCGACGACGAAGTCCTTGAGCAGCAGTGGCAGCGCCACGTGCGGGCGCACGGCGTCCATCCACGCCGGATCGCCCTGGAAGTGGTCGGGCTCGGTGACGAGCGAGACGCCCGCCGCCCCTCCCGCCGCGTAGAGCTTGGCGGTCGCGACCGGGTCGACGTCCGCGTTCAGCACGCCCCTGGAGGGCGAGGCGCGCTTGACCTCGCACAGCAGCTTGAGCGCGCCCGCGGGCCCGCCGCGGCGCAGCGCGCGCTCGAGCCGGCCGGCGGGCTCGATGCGCGGCAGCCGCGCACGCAGGACGTGGGGCGGTGCGGTCTCGCGCATCGCGGCCACGCGCCGGCGCCGGTCCGAGGCGATGCGCGAGAGGAACGCCTGTCCGCGTGGTTCGGTGTCGGGACGGCCATCGGCGGTCATGGGCGGCCTCCGGGGGGAGCGGGTTCGGGCGGCAGCGAGTCGGCGCGCACGAGCACGCAGCCCGCAATCAGGTCGTGGAGTGTCTGGCGGCGCTTCGTGAACAGCTGGACGAGGTAGCCGAGCCCGCACGTGAGCGCCGAGAGCACCTGCCCGAAGTGGCGCCCCGTGGCGCGGCCGAAGCCGACGCGCCCGAGCCGGTAGTTGCAGACGCGCAGGCCCAGCAGCTGCTGGCCGAGCGTGCCCTGCGCGGGCGAACTCTCGAGCAGCGCGCAGTAGAGCCAGCCGAGCAGGCCGTTCACCAGGCTCCAGCGCCAGGCGTCGTTCGCCCACAGGCCGCCGGCGCCCCACACGTCGCCGCCCATCAGCACGCGGACGATCGCGCACGGGAAGAACAGCAGGATGCCGTCGACGATGCCGGTCGCGAGCCGGCGCCAGAAGCCGCCGTAGCGCAGCTCGGGAACGGGCGCGGCGGCCGGGGCTGGCGCCGCCGGCAGCGGGCCGATGGCGGTGCCGTGGACCGCCGTGCCGCAGCGCGGGCAGGCCGTCTCGCCGTCCGCGACCCACTGACCGCACTGCACGCAGTACACGGTGGCCTCCTCGAGAGTTTCAGCCCCGGAACGCCGCGAGGTCGGCCAGCACCCGGGCCGCCGCCCCGCGATCGATCGCCTCCTGGGCGCGCGACACGCCCTCCGCGAGCGTGCGCGCCGCGCCGCCCACCACGAGCGCCGCGGCCGCGTTCAGCACCACGATGTCGCGCCCCGCGCCCTTCTCGCCGCCGAGGATCGCACGAATCTTCGCCGCGTTCTCGGCCGCCGTTCCGCCGGCGACGCCGGCGCGGTCGGTGTGCGCCAGCCCCAGTTCGGCGGGGTCCACTTCGTACCGGCGGATCTCGCCGTTCTCGAGTTCGGCGACGTGGTTGCGGCCGAACACGGTCAGCTCGTCCATGCCGTCGTGGCCGTGCACCACCATCGCGCGCTCGCTGCCGAGCGTGCGCAGCACCTCGGCGATGGGCTGCACCAGCGTGGCCGAGTAGACGCCCAGCAGCTGCCGCGTGGCGCCGGCCGGGTTCGTGAGCGGGCCCAGCACGTTGAAGACGGTGCGCACGCCCAGCTCGCGGCGCGGGCCCACCGCGTGGCGAAGCGCGCCGTGGTAGTTGGGCGCGAACAGGAACGTGATCCCGAGCGCGTCGAGCGAGCGGGCCGCGTCGTTGGGCGCCAGGTCGATGCCCACGCCGAGCGACTCCAGCACGTCGGCGCTGCCGGTGCGGCTCGAGACGGCGCGGTTGCCGTGCTTGGCCACCGCCACGCCGCAGCTCGCGACCACGATCGCCACCGTGGTCGAGATGTTGAACGTGCCCGCGTTGTCGCCGCCGGTGCC
>CAZIXL010000260.1:0-5151 GCA_964542885.1 uncultured bacterium | reverse complement strand
TTCCGACGGCTCGCAAGCGTTCGGCCCCTACGGGCTCGCACTGCCCGGTGGCCAGCAGCTCGAGGAGCCCTTTCTGGGCGCCCGCGGCGACGGCAGCGTCTTCATGGCGTGGCAGGACTACCAACCACCACTCGGCTGGGTCACACGCATGCAGCTGGCCGACACCGCGGGAACCTGGCGCTGGCCCGGCGACGGCGTCGAGACCGGGAGTGGTCCAGCCCCGTTGGTCGAGATCCCCGTCTTTCCCGACTCCGAGGGCGGCGCGGTCATCGCGACGGACTCCTTCGCGGACTCGCTCGGCAAGATGAAGGCGGCGCAACGTTTCTCAGCGACCGGCGAGAAGCGGTGGCCCGAACCGCCGCCGGGTCTCCTCGTCGCGGGCCGGGTGCAGAGCTACTTCGGCGGAAGCGCGCTGGCTCCCACGGGGGACGGCGGGATCATGTTCTTCACGACGCCCTCCGACACCGGCGACTGGAACAACCTCGAGATCACCCGGCTCGTCGCCCAGCGGCTCGACCGCTATGGCCGCCACGGCGACACCGCCCCGCGCATCCTCTCGCTCGGTGACGTGCCCGACGACGCCGGCGGCTGGCTGGATCTGCGCTGGGCCGCGTCGTGCCTCGAGGGCGACTCGGCGATGGGGACCGTCCGCTACGACGTCCAGCGATCGCAGCCCGACGGAGCGGGAGGCACCGAGTGGGTGACCGTCGCGCAGCAGCCCGCCACGGGACTCGACGAGTACACGCTCGCGGTGCCCACGCTGGTCGATTCGATCGCGCCCGGTGCCGCGCCGACCTCGCTCCGCTGCCGCGCGGTCGATGCGGCGGGCCGCACCTGGGACTCGCCGGTGCGCAGCGCCTCGTCGTACCCGAATCCCGGCGCGCTGGGCGTGGACGAGGACGCGCCGCACCGGCTCGCGCTCGCGCCGCCGGCGCCGAGCCCGGCGACGGGCTCCGTGCTCGTGCGCTGCTCGCTGCCGGCGGGCGCCGCGGGCGCACTGGAACTGTTCGATGCGGGTGGGCGGCGCGTTCGCAGCGTCGGGCTCGCGTCCGGGCTGCCGGGTGAGCGCTCGCTCCGGATCGACCTGCTCGACGCCGGGGGCCGCTCGCTCCCCCCGGGGCTCTACCTGTTGAGGCTGCGGACACCTTTCGGCTCGCGAACTCGACGCCTGGTGGTCCTCGGGGCGCGCTGAGCGCCGGCGACCCGCCGTTCGCTGCGCCCGCCTGCCGCCGTCACTGCACGCGCGCAACGCGCTGCACGAGGTCGGTTCCGGGGCCGTGCAGTCGTACGAGATAGACACCGGGGGGCACGTCCGAGCGACCCAGCCGCCACGTCGCGGTGCCGCTGCCCTGGACCCCGTCGGCGAGGCGCGCCACGCGCGCGCCGCGCATGTCGTACACGTCGACGGTGAGCGGGCCCTCGCCCGAGAAGCGCACGGTCAGTTCGCCCCGGAAGGGCGAAGGGCCGGCCGCGAGGCGTGCGGCGCCGCCAGCGACCGCCACCGGCGGCACGCCGACGCTCGAGCCGGGCACGAACGGGCGGCCGGCGTCCACCCACGCGGTGTAGACGTACGACGCCGTCATGAGGCTGGCGGCGTCCATGCGAAGCTGCGTCAGGTCCTTCGTGTCGTTCCAGAGCGTGGCGTAGTAGGTCGAGTTGTACGAGCCGCCGGACGCGGCCTTCGCATCGTCGTCCGCGGCCAGTATCGGGCTCACGCCGGACCACGATTCGCCGATCAGGTCGAAGATCGCATCCTGCGGGCTCGCGTAGTACTGCACGGCCATCGGCGCCGTGTGCAGCTGGCCCACGTACGTGCCGACCATCGTGCTCTCGTAGCGCGAGTGGATGCCGTTGTTGCCCGTCAGCTGCCCGTCGTAGTTCTTCGCGCAGTGCAGCGGCTGGTTCGCGTCGCCGACGTAGTGGCAGAGATCGGCGATCGTGAGCGCCGCGGCGTCCCACTGCTCGGCCTGGAACTGCGCGGTGAGCGTCCCGACCACCTCGGTGATCGCCCACGGCAGGATGCCCGTGCTGAGCACCATCGGCGCGCCGTACTCGGCTTCGAGCACGGCACGGTCGCGCGGCAGCGTGCCGGCGAGGAATTCGGGATAGGTGTCGATGTCGATGTAGTGGCGGTAACTCTCGCCCGGCGTCGACGACTTGCGGGTGTCGGGATCCGTCACGTGCGCATCCACCACCGCGTCGAACGCGCGCATGCCGTCCATCTGCGGCGGCAGGTGCTGCGAGTAGTGCTGGGCGATGTAGTGGTGGCCGACCGAGCCCCACGCCCGGCCCGTCGCGGGCACGAGGGCGGCGAAGACGAACGGCAGCACCAGCGCGAGGGCCGGACGGGTGCAGTGCGAAGCGGACATGGCGCCCCCTCGAGCGGGAAGAGAGCCGGATGTGACGGGCATGGGCACGGAACCGTGAAAAGGCTACCACGCCCGGCGGGCGACCCGGCGCGTTGCGTCCCGGTTCTCGCGCGGCGGCCGGGGTCGTCCGTCCGTGTGGCGCGTGACTTTCACGCGCCGCTGGCGACTCTCTTCCTGAAGGCGCCGCCGCGCAGGGGCGCGTGGCGCGCCCACCCCCGGAGGATGGACCGATGACCCGCACCAGGCCGCGCATCACGCTGGCGACACTGCTCCTGCTCACGAGCTTCGGCTCGGCCCTCGCGGCGCCGGTCGCACCGCCCGGCTATGCGCTCGAGGCGGTCGCCTCGGCGCTGCCCGATTCGGGCGTGGGGCTGGCGATCGCCGGCGCCGGCTTCGCGCCCTTCGCCGGGCAGGCGTTCGTCTCGAGCTACGGGCTCGGGAAGATCTGGCGGGTCGACTCCGCGGGTGCGGTGCACGACTTCGCTTCGGGACTCTTCCTGCCGAGCTTCCTCCGCTTCGGCCCGGGCGGCACGTGGGGCGCCGACCTGTACGTGTCCGAGAACATCGCGGGTCCCGGGGCGAACCACGGACGCATCGTCCGCTTCGACGCCGCGGGCCAGTGGACCGACCTGGGCGATCCCACGCCCCAGGACCTCCAGTACGGCGGCGGGGACATCGCGTTCTCGGAGAGCGGCGACTACGGGCACGCGATGTACGTGGGCATCAGCGCGGGGCTCGCTGGGGACGGCCTGTCGCGATTCGATCCGCCTGCGCCGGCGGCCACCGTCTGCGTGTTCGCCGGCGTGCCGGGGATCGGCTACGCGGGCTTCGTCGGCGGCCTCGGCTTCGGCCCGGCCATCTCCGGCTGGACGGGCGACCTCTACCTCGGGCTCTACGACTCCTACGACGTGGATCCATCGGGAGTCCCGCCCGGCGGCCTCTACCGGGTCGATGCGGCGGGGAACAAGATTCCCGTGGTGACCTGGGACGTCGATCCGCGCGTGCATCGGTTGCGCTCGCTGGAGTTCGGCCCCGGCGGAGCATGGGGCCGCGACCTGTACGCCGGCGGCAGCGGCACGAGCCTCCTGCGGATCCAGCCGGACGGGACCGTCGCCGACTTCGTGACCGGCATCGCGCAGCTTCCGACTCCCGTCGGGCTGTCGATCGCGTTCGACGATCTCCAGAGGCTCTGGTTCGTGGAGCCCGGCACCGCGACGCTCTGGCGGATCACTCCCTCCACGCTCGACGTTCGCCCGGTGCGGCGGACCGTGGTTTCGCTCGCTGCGTCGCCGAGCGTGGCCGGTTCGGTCACGACGCTCGCGTGGTCTCTGCCGGGCGGCGGCCCGGGCCGGCTCGAGTGCTTCGACGCTGCGGGCCGCCGCGTGCGCACCTGGCAGTTGGGCGGTGCGGCCGAGGGGCGGGTGGCGTGGGACCGGCGAGATGGCGCGGGAGCGAGGCTCGCGGACGGGCTCTACTTCGCGAGGCTCACCGGCGGCGGCGAGTCCGTCACCGCCCGCGTACTCTGGATCCGTTGACCGGGAGTCCGCCCGGCTGCACGCGCCACGCGGTCACCGTGGTGGAATGGCTCCAATGCTGGACACGGTCCACGCCATCGCCTAGGGTGCGCCCGTGCCTCCCGACCCCTCCGATCTCCTTCGCCAGCACGGCCTTCAGGTCACCGCCCAGCGCCTCGCGGTGATGCGCGCCGTCGCCGCCGCCCCGCACGCGACCGCGGACACGGTGGCCGAGCGCGTGCGCGCGGAGATCGGCGCGATCTCGCGCCAGTCCGTCTACGACGCGCTCGGCGCGCTCGCCGACAAGGGGCTCGTGCGGCGCATCCAACCGGCCGGCTCGCCCGCACGCTACGAGTCGCGCGTCGGCGACAACCACCACCACCTCATCTGCCGCGATTGCGGGCGGACGGTCGACGTCGACTGCGCCGTCGGCGACGCACCGTGCCTGGACGTGACCGAGGCCCATGGCTTCGAGATCGACGAGGCGGAAATCGTCTACTGGGGCCGCTGCCCGGAATGCCGCGCGCGGGCCTGACGCCCCGCGCCCTGGAACACCACCCACGCAGTCCCACGCGAGAAGGAGCGAAGCGAATGGCGACCGACACGAAGTGCCCGGTGACGCACGGCGGCCGGGGAACGACCAACCGAGACTGGTGGCCGAACCAGCTCGACCTGAAGATGCTGCATCGCAACAGCCGGCTGTCGAACCCGATGGACGAGGGCTTCGACTACGCGAAGGAGTTCGCCACGATCGACCTGGGCGAGCTGCAGCGCGACGTCGAGAAGGTCATGACGACCTCGCAGGACTGGTGGCCGGCGGACTTCGGCCACTACGGCCCGCTCTTCATCCGCATGGCCTGGCACAGCGCGGGCACCTATCGCATCCACGACGGCCGTGGCGGTGCCGGCGCGGGCCTGCAGCGCTTCGCGCCGCTCAACAGCTGGCCCGACAACGCGAACCTCGACAAGGCGCGCCGGCTGCTCTGGCCGATCAAGCAGAAGTACGGCAGCAGCCTCTCGTGGGCCGACCTGATGGTGCTCACCGGCAACGTCGCCCTCGAGTCGATGGGCTTCAAGACCTTCGGTTTCGCGGGCGGGCGCACCGACGACTGGGAGGCCGACCTCGTTTATTGGGGTTCCGAGAAGAAGTTCCTCGCCGACGAGCGCTACAAGGGCGACCGGAAGCTCGACAACCCGCTCGCCGCCGTTCAGATGGGGCTCATCTACGTGAATCCGGAGGGGCCTAACGGCAACCCCGATCCGCTCGC
>CAZIXL010000259.1:0-5153 GCA_964542885.1 uncultured bacterium | reverse complement strand
CGAAATCCCCTCCCACGTCGCCTGCCGCTCGGCGGGCGAGAGCTTCTGCGCGAGCTGATCGAAGATCGCCTTCATGTCCGTTGTCCTTCCCAATCGCCCGCGGCCCGCGGCGCCGATGCGGCGCGCAGGACCGCGCGCATGCGTTCACGTGCGCGGGTGTGGTGGACGCGTGCCGTGCTCTCGGCGCAACCGAGTTGCGCCGCGATCTCCTGGAAGCTGCACGCCTCCCATTCGCGCAGCAGGAGCGCGGCGCGCTGGTGCCGCGAGAGCTTCGCCAGCGCCCGTTGCAACGCGCCGTCCTCGGATTCGAATCGCACCTCGAGCGGATCGTCGGCCGCCGGCGCATGGCTCTCGTCGAGGCGCGCGGTCCGCTGGATCCGCCGGAGTGCGACCCGCTTCCAGTCGAGCGCACGGCCGAGGGCGATCGCCCTCAGCCATGCACCCAGTGGGGCTTCGCCGCGCCAGGTCTCGAGCCGGCGGAACGCTCGCAGGTAGGTGTCCTGCAGGAGGTCGCGGGCTTCCTCGCGGTCGCCGACCTGGTAGCAGAGGAACGCGAACAGCCGTTCGCAGGTCGCGTCGTAGATCTCCCGCCAGGCGGCCGCGTCGCCCTGCCTGGCCCGCTCGCTCAGGTTCCGGTCGTGCTCGAGATCGTGTGGCATCGGCCCCTTCGATTCTTCCCGGATTCACCTGACAGGACGAGCCTACGCGGCGAGTCGCTTACGCAGAAGATCGAAGTGGGCGGCGGGGTCGCCCGGACGCGCCGGCGCGCGGCGCGGAACCCGCTATTTCGCGGTCCCGATCGTGAGCATGACGCCGTGTGCGCCGCCGCCGCCGATCTGGTCGTACGTCTCGAAGACGTGGTGGTAACGGAGCTCGGCGACCAGCTCGAAGTCGTACGTGCGCAGCCCCATCACGCCGAAGATCACGTCGAACGTCGGCGCGGTCTCGGTCTGGCTCCGGCCCTGCTCGTACGTGTAGGTCGGGCCGCCGGGATACGACGTGGTCACGGACTCGCGACGTTCCACGGTCACGGTGTGGACGCCCACCGAGGCGCCCAGGTAGGGCGAGACGTCCCCGCGGCCGAAGATGCGTGCGGCGCCGATGTCGAGCAGCGTCCAGTCGAAGTTGCCGTCGCCGAACGTGAAGCCGGTCAGCGTGGTGGTCTCGACGAAGAACGTGGGCAGTTCGTACTTGTAGGTCGCGCGCAGGTTCGTGAGCCGCGTCGAGCCGCCGAAGCCGCCGTCGGTCGGGAACAGGAACCCGGCGCGCAGGCCCATCCCCGAGCGCGTCGCGCGCAGCGCCGGAGTGAGCGCCTCCGCGCGCGTCACCGACTCGACCGTGGCGCGATCGGAGTTGGGCCGCCCCGCGGCGATGCCCTCGGCGAAGCGGCGCATGACCGCGTCGAGGTCGTCCTCCGAGGTCGCCGTGAGCTGGTCGCGGAAGTCGGGCTCGTCCTCGCCGACGCGCCGCACGCTCAGGCGGGCGATGATCTTGCCGCCGAGCCGGCTGACCGAGCCGTAGGCGACGCGCGAGGCGCCCGCCTCCCGCGCCTGCCGGACCGCGCATTCGGCCTGGTCGCAGGCCTCCGCGCTGGCGCCGATGCCCGGCTCGCCGCCGCCCGCCGGGGCGAGTTCCACGCCCAGGTCCCGCAGATCGTCGGTCAGCAGCCGCCAGCTCACGAACGCCGTCGTGTCGCTCACCCCGACCGAGCGCAGTGGCAGCACCAGCAGCCCGCCCGCGGACGCCGCGGACGCCGCGTGCGGGAGCGGCAGGATGGAAGCGAGGAGCGTCACGGCGCCGAGAACAACGGCCTGTTTCGCCGATCGGGACATCACGACCTCCGGGGCGGGCCCCGCACGGGGCGGACACGGGCCGCGCGCGACGAGGAAAGCTAGCACGGCCGCCCCGCGCGCCCGGCGCGCCGCTCACCCATCGGGAGAGATTCGCGTGCCAGGCGGCGGTGGCCGTCAGCGCAGCCGGACCAGGGACATCGTCTCGCGATGGGCGACCCGGCCGTTCACGTCCGTCGCGACGAGGCGCGCGAAGCAGGTTCGCTCGTTCGCCTCGAGTCCTACGTCGCCTGCCACCCCGCGGTGTGACGCGGGGCCGGGCCGCGCCCGTCGCGCGGGCGGCCCGGATCCTCCCGCCGGGCACTCGGTCATTGGCGGATCCGCATCGCGCGCGTAGCCTTCGGGGCACCGGGAACGGCCGTTCCCCTTTCACGAGGAGGTCCCGCATGAAGCCCCTCGGTTCCGCCTGCGCCTGCCTGCTGCTCGCGGCCCTCGGCGCATCCCCCGCGCGTGCGCAGGGCCAGTCGATCGACGCGCTGTGGCCGAACGACGACCACCGCGCCTGGGACTACGCGCTGCACTTCGAGGCGTACGACGGCTCGGGCCAGGTCGTGGACGGCCAGGTCCGGCTCTGGCTCGACGGCACGACCGTCGCCGCGGGCGACGTCGCCGCGCAGTACCTGCGGCAGGCCTGGCTGGGAGGCCCGGTCCCGACGTTCGCCGTGGCGTCGAGCCCGGCGGTCGCCGATCCGCTCCTGCGCAACCTCTTCGTCGCACGGCCCGACCTGCGGGCCGCCATCCAGCGCGTGGCCGCGGACGAGAGCGCCTGCCCGCTCTTCGCGCCGAACCCCGGCTACTCGCTGCTGCTCGACGGCGAGCTGGCCTATCGCAAGACCGCCGACGACGTCTCCGCGTGGCGCTGCGACCTGGCCTCCACGCGTGCGTGGCAGTGGCTCGCCTCCGACCTGGCGGTCGGCAGCACGTTCACGCTGCAGCTGATCCCCGACCTGGCCAGCAACGTCCTCCTGCACGGGACCGTCGGTGCCGTGGAGGACGTGACCGTGCCGGCGGGAACGTTCACGGGCTGCGTCCGCGTCGACTACGTCGTCGACTACGGCACGAGCACCTGCGTCGATTCCGACGGCAACGTCCTCGGCACCGCCCGCTACGAGACGCAGGGCTGGGTGCGCTACGCGCCGGGCGTGGGCCCCGTGGAGAGCCGCGAGGGCCTCGTCGCGGTCGAGGGCAGCGGTGCGTGCGTCGGGCCACTCGGCCCGCAGACGCTCGTGACGCAGCAGCTCGTCTCCTCGGCGGTGCCGACCGCGCCGACCAGCTGGGGCCGGCTCAAGCTCACCTACCGATAGCTTCCGCCCGAAACCCGGGCGCGGCGCGAATGGCCGCCGGCAGCGCGCCGGCGGCCGTTCGTCGCGATGCGTCGCCTCGCTAGAGCGTCGCGAGGCCCACGGCCGCCATGGGCAGGCCGCTCACGCCGGGCATGGGCGCGAGCCGCCCGTCGGCCGAGCGGCGGTACGCGTTCAGGCTGTGGGCGCTGCCATTGAGCACGTACAGGAAGCGGCCCGCCGGATCGAACGCCGCGTCGATGGGCGTGCCGTCGGCGGGCGCGGTGTCGCCGTCGGCATCGAGCAGCGCGAGCGAGCCGTCGTGCCCCACGCGGTACCCGCTCAGGTTGTTCGTGCCGGCGTTCGTCGTATAGGCGAACTCGCCGCCGCGCGGCACGGCCACCCAGCACGCGGCCGTCTGGTGCGTGGGCACGGGACCGCTCACGAGCGAGAGCGAGCCGCGCCAGCCGACGCGGTAGCTCGACGCCGAGGACGCGTTCGCCGCTCCCCCGGCCGCCTCGGAGACGACCAGCGTGCCCCAGCGCGCGAACGCGAAGCCGAACGGCGTCGGGCCCGCCGAAGGCTGCACGTGCGGCGCCGACACCCCGCCGTCGCGGCCGACGTCGTACACGACGATCGCGTTCGCCGCCTTCTCGGTCACGACGAGGTGCCGCCCGTCGGGCGTGAAGCCGACCTGCGCGGGACCGGTGGCCGTGCCGCCGAGGCCGCGCGTCGAACCGGGAATCGGGCGCAGCTTCCCGCTCCGGCCGAGGATGCGGAAGCCGGTGACGTTGCCTTCGCCGCCCGCGTTGAGCACGAAAAGCAGGTCGTCGTGGCGCGTGAGGCTGATCGGGACCTGGCCGCCCGAGGGCGTGGTGCCCAGCGCGCGCACGCCCTGCGGCGTCGCGCGCAGCACCGCGATGTCGTGGCTGCCGGCGTCCACGGCGAAGAGCAGCCCGTCCTCGTCGCTGGCGATCAGCGCGCCCTGGTCGCCGAGCCCGCCGCCCGTGCCCAGGCCGCCGGTCGGCGTGGACACGGGACCGGTGAGCGAGCCGTCGGCGCCGCGTCGCCAGGCGAGCACGGCGTTGCCGCCGGCGGCGTTGCCGAGCGTGTAGACGAAGCCGCCGTGCGCGTCGTCGCCGAACCGGCCGCCGTGCAGCGGGTCGGCGAGGTTCGCGAGGTCGGCGGCGGCGAGGCTGTCGTTCCCGGCCGTGCCGGGCACGGACGTGGTGGCCGGTGCGGTCAGGTTGCGATCGGCGCCGCAACCGGCCGCGACGAGCACGAGCGCGAACGCGGGAAGGAAACGCAGGAGTCGCATGCGGGGAGCCTCCTCGGGATGGAGCCGGAACGGACACGAGCGGGCACCCCGGGGAAGCCATCCGGCCGCTGCGCGCGTGGCGGCGGACGTGCACGGGTGCCACGACGCGGAACGAACGCCGCCGCGCGATGTGACGCGGCGCCCCGGCGGGTGAGCGGTTCCGGTCGCGATCGCGGCGCGCGGTCACACGCGCGTCGTTCGCGCGTACGACGCCTGCGTCCGCGTGCGGCTTCAGCCCGGCGGCAGCGTTCCCGCGGCCTGCATGCGCGCGGCGATCGCCGCGCCCTCCCGCGCGAGGATTGCGGGGATCTCGGCGACGTCGTGCTCGGAGGTGTGGAAGTTGACGATGCACGAGCGCAACGCGTACCGCCCGCGCACGACCGCGTTCGAGACGAACACCGCCCCGGCGCGCTGGCTCGAGTCGAGCAGTTCGCGATTGAGCGCGTCGAGCGCCTCGGCCACGTCGGCGCGCGAGACGTGCGCGCGCAGCGAGGCCGGCACGTAGCGGAACGTGACGATGCTGAGGGACTCGGTGAGCACCTCGAACCCGCCGTGCGCGCGCAGCGCCTCCGCGAGCCGGCCCGTGAGGCGCACGTCCTCGGCGATCGATTCGCGGTAGCCCGCGGCGCCCGCCTGCTTGAGCGCGAGCCACACCTTGAGCGCGCGGAAGCCGCGCGAGTTCTGGAGCCCGTGGTCCACGAAGTT
>CAZIXL010000258.1:0-5162 GCA_964542885.1 uncultured bacterium | reverse complement strand
TTGGTCGCCACGACGCGTCCGCCGCGGTCGAGCACGAGGCTGAGCGGGTAGCACCCGTACGTCGTCACGTAGCGGTCGATCACGCCCGAGAGGGCGGAGCGCTCGCCGTCGCCGAGGCCCGACAGGTTGCGCTGCACCGCCGCGTTCAGCCCGAACGCCTGGACGTCGCCGTAGCGCTCGAACAGGAAGCGGTCCAGCTTGTCCTGGAGCGCGGCCGCGGTCGCGGTGACGGCCGAGAGCCGCTCCGAGATCATGTGGCGCGTGGAGTGCTCGACGCCGAGCGCGAACGCCAGCAGGCAGCCGAGGAACAGGAAGGCCATCGGCGTGAGAAGCTTGCCGCGCAGCCCGCCGTCGGCGACGAAGCGGACGAGCGGCCCGACGAGCGGCACCGACGCGAAGCGGCGAAGGACTCCGTCGAACCCGGCAGGCGCGCGATTCGGCTGGACGGACTTGGACATGGGTTCTCCCTGGGCCTCAGGCCGCCGCGCGGACGCTCTCGCCCGCCGGGTGATCGTTGGCGCTGACGTGCTGGACCGCGAGCACGCGCTCGAGGTCGAGGATGAGCAGCAGGCGGTTGTTCAGCTTGTAGACCCCGCGCGTGACGTCGCGGGAGAGCCCCGTGAGCGTCTCGGGAGCCGGTTCGAACGCGTCGTCATGCACCTCCACGACGTCGCCGATCTCGTCGACCATCAGGCTCACGGCGCCGTCGGGCGTGCGCACGACGACGTTCATGGGAAAGCGATCCGGGGGCGGCGCGGGCAGCTCGAGCCGCCGGCGCAGGTCCACCGCGGTGACGATCTGCCCGCGCAGGTTGATGAGCCCGCGCACCATGGGCGGGGCCAGCGGGACGCGCGTCAGGTCCTGGTAGAGAAGCACCTCCTGGACCTGGAGCACCTCGACGCCGAAGAGCATGCCGTTCAGCGTGAACGTGCAGAACTGGTGACGGGTCTCCACGCGCTCCTCCTCAGGCCGCCCGCGCGAGCGGTGCGGGTTCGTCGCACTCGATGCGGGCCGCGCGCACCACGGCGCCGACGTCGAGCAGGTCCGTGACGCGGTCGTTCACGACGATCGAGCCCGCCACGCCGTCGGCCCGCGTCGCGCGCCGGACGCGGACGACGGTCTGCACGATGTCCTCGATGTGGTCCACGACGAGCCCGACCTGCCGGCCGGCGTGCGACGCGACCACGACCTGCATCGGGTCGTGGGGCTCGGCGTCGGGGTTCCCGCCGGGGACGAACTGCTCGACCATGACGAGCGGCAGCAGCTGGCCGCGGTACTGCACGACCGACTGGCCGCCCGAACGTTCCACCTGCGAGGCGGGGAACTCCTCGAGGCGCGCGACGGTCGAGAGCGGCACCGCCATGCGGCCCTTCGGTCCCACGCCGAAGATGAGCAGCGTCTCGGCGGCGTCGCGCGCCGCCACGGCGTGCTCGGCCTCGTCCTGCACCAGGCCGCGCTCGTGCGCCTTCGAGACCACGTTGGCCCGCGTCGCCAGCCCGAGCACGTCCAGGATGAGCGCGACGCGGCCGTCGCCCATGATGGTCGCGCCCGCGAAGTGGGTGACGCCCTTGAGCTGCTTGCCGAGCGGCTTGACCACGATCTCCTCGGTGTCGTTCACCGCGTCCACGATGAGCCCGAACGCGCGCCCTTCGGCCTGCAGCACGACGATGTTCACGTTCTCCGACAGGTCGGTCTCGGCGCCCAGCTTCAGCTCGCGGTTCAGGCACACGAGCGGGAGCAGGCTGCCCCGCAGGCGGAACACGGGCTGGTCGTAGACGCTCTCGATGCCGCGCTGGCTGCTCTCGCCCGAGAGCCGCACCAGCTCGAGCAGGCTCACCTGCGGGATCGCGAAGCGGTCGCCGCCGCTCGTCACGATGAGCGCGGGGATGATCGCCAGGGTGAGCGGGATCTTGATGCGGATCGTGGTGCCGCGGCCGGCGTCGCTCGAGACGTCGACCGAGCCGCCGATCTTCTCGATGTTCGTGCGCACGACGTCCATGCCGACGCCGCGGCCCGAGACGTTCGTGACCTTCTCGGCCGTCGAGAAGCCCGGCGCGAAGATGAGCTGGAACGCCTCGCGGTCGGTGAGTCGCGCGGCGCGATCGGCCGTGAGCAGGCCGCGCTGCACCGCCTTCTCGACCACCTTCTCCACGGCGATGCCGCGGCCGTCGTCCACGATCTCGATGTTGACCTGGCCGCCCTCGTGGAACGCCCGCATGAGCAGCGTGCCCTGGACGGGTTTGCCCGAGCCGCGGCGCTGCGAGGGCGACTCGAAGCCGTGGTCCACGGAGTTGCGGACGATGTGGGTGAGCGGGTCCTTGATCGCCTCGATGATGGTGCGATCGAGCTCGGTCTCCTCGCCCTCCATCACGAGCTGCACGTCCTTGCCGAGCTCGCTCGCGAGGTCGCGGACGATGCGCGGAAACTTGCTCCAGACGTTGCCGATCGGCTGCATGCGCGTCTTCATGACGCTCTCCTGCAACTCGGTCGTGATCACGTTCAGGCGCTGGGAGGCCTTGACCAGGCCGTCCTCGGTGACGGCCGAGGAGTGCTGGATGATCTGGTTGCGGGCGAGCACGAGCTCGCCGACGAGGTTCATGAGCTTGTCGAGCTGGCCGACGTCCACGCGGATCGCGGACTCCGCGACCGAGCCGCCCTTCGCGGGCGCCGCCGTCGCGGACGCGGCCGCAGGGGTTCCGGCGACCGCCGGGCGCTCGACGACGGACAGCGCGGGCGGCGCCGCGGGCGCCGCGTCATCGTCGTCGTCCACGATCTCGAGCGCGAGCGGCGAGGACGTCCCGGCGGCGGCGGCGGGCTCGAGCGCGCCCCAGCCCTCGTCGTCGGCCGCGGGCGGTTCCGCGGCGGACGGGTCCTGCAGCCGTTCGAGGCTCGCGCGCAGGTCGTCGTACTCGTCGTCCCCGTCGTGCCCGGCGGACTCGACCAGGCGCAACATCTCGCGCAGGGCGTCCGAGAGCCGCAGCAGCGTCGTGATCATCGCGGGATGGGCCTGGACCCTGCCCTCGCGCAGCAGGCTCAGCAGGTTCTCGCCCGCGTGCGCGAGCTTCTCGATGCGGCTGAACCCGATGCTGCCGCTCGTGCCCTTGATCGTGTGGATGACGCGGAAGATCCCGTTCAGCGTCTCGGCGCCGCCTTCGCCCTTCTCGAGCTCGAGGAGGTACTGGTCGAAGCGGTCGAGTCCCTCGGCGCTCTCGATCAACAGGTCGTTGATGAGCTGGCGGTGGAGGTCTTCGGTCATGCCCATGCGGGTGCCTGCCCCTCGTCTCGAGCCGGGAACGGATGCGCCGCGCGCCCGCGGGCGGGCGCGCGGCGACGGCCGCGCTCGTCCTGCCGGCGAACGCTCGACGTGCTTCTGGAGCCGGCGGCGCGGCGTGCGCGAGGGCGCGACGCGATCCGGCGAACCGCATTCCGAGGGAGGGTTTGCGCGACCGGGAAGCCGGGCGTGCCGCCGCGCGCGGGCGGGCCCGCGCACGGGTCGGCGGGGCTTCGCAGAGGGGGGGCGGGCCGCGTCGACGCGCTTAGGAATCGGCTCGGCGGCGGGGAACTTTAACCCCCGATCGCCGGCGGTGGTGGCGGGACGGGCGCGTTCGCCGGCCCGCGACTCACGTCTTCTGCTTCTTCTTCTCGGCGGCGGGGAAGAGGACGTTGTTGAGGATCAGCCGATATCCCGGCGAATGCGGGAACTGGTCCAGCTTCGTCTCGGGATCGCCCACCATGTGCTGGTAGTCCTCGGGATCGTGGCCGCCGAGGAACGTGAACGTGCCCCGCCCGAACTGGCCGTGCAGGTACTTCACCTCGTCGGTGCCCTCGACCTCGCCCAGGACCAGCACGTTCGGCTTGAGCTTCGACCTGTGGAAGCCCGTGCTCTGGCCCAGGAACTCGGGGACCGCGTTGACGTGGTCCTGCGTGAGCATGGTCGGCACGGGGTCGTTCTTGGCGCTGAACGCGAACAGGGTGAAGACGGTGTTCGGGCCGCGCTGGTTCGCCTCCTGCGTCACGTCGATGTCCGAGAAGCGGTAGGCGATCGGGTCGGGCTCGATGTGGAAGTCGCGAAAGGCCAGCGTGCGCGAGAAATCCAGCTTCGCCTGCGCCTGCGGGTCGGGCGGATCGCCGTCGTACACGACGTCGGCGATGTCGACGCCGTACGCGGCCAGCGCGATGTCGTAGGTGTCGGTCGCCGAGCACATGCCGAACATGAAGCCGCCGCGCCCGACGTAGTCGCGGATCGCCATCGCGACGGCGCCCTTGAGCTGCGAGACCTTCGCGAAGCCGAGCCTGGCCGCCATCGCCTTCTGCACGGCCTCCTCCTCGATGTACCAGGGCATCGAGTGGTAGGCCGCCCAGAACTTGCCGTGCTGGCCGGTGAAGTCCTCGTGGTGCAGGTGCAGCCAGTCGTACTTGGCGAGATCGCCCTTCATGACTTCCTCGTCCCACACGCGCGTGTAGGGGATGTCGGCGTACTGCAGGGCGAGCGTCACCGCGTCGTCCCAAGGCGGCGCGTTGGGCGGGATGTAGACGGCGATGCGCGGGGCCTTCTCGAGCACGACGGATTCCATGTTCTCGTCGGCGATGGTCGCGCGGATCTTCGCCTCGTCGCCCCCGCCCACGGGCTCGAGCGCCACGCCGCGGATGTTCGCCTCGCGCTCGATCGCGGCCCCGTCGGGGAGCAGGAACGAGCCGCCGCGATAGTTGAGCAGCCACTCGGCCTTCTGGCCCTGCTCGAGCACCCAGAACGTGAGGCCGTAGGCCTTGAGGTGGTCCGTCTGCGCGTCGTCCATCGGCACCAGGAGTCGCGCCGAGGCGAGCGCGGGCGCGAGCGTCGAGGCCAGCAGCGTGAGCCCGAGCACGAGCGGCACCACCTCGACGATCTCGGCCCACGAGCCGCCGGACTCGCGGCCGGTGCGCGCGCCCGTGCCGGCGTCGGTCGGCGCGGACGCGCCGGGGCCGGGCCCCGCGGGCGGTGCGGGCGGCGCGGGCGGGGCCGGCGGCGCGCCGCCGCCACGCCCCGTCCGCGTGGTCACGCGGCCCCGCGCGAACATCGCCGCGACGAGCAGCGCGAACAGGCCGAGCAGCAGCAGCGGCACGGCCGCCACCAGGGCGACGGCGGCCCCGGCGGGACCGGACGTCCGCACGCGCAGCGGGCC
>CAZIXL010000257.1:0-5198 GCA_964542885.1 uncultured bacterium | reverse complement strand
CGAGATCGGCCACGTGACCGCGCGCCATTCGGCGCGGCAGATCACGCAGCAGCAGCTGGCCGGGCTCGGCCTGGGGCTGGCGAGCGCGTTCTCGACCACCTTCGCGCGCTACAGCGGCGCCGCGGAGCAGGCGATGGGCCTGCTCATGCTCAAGTACAGTCGCGACGACGAGACCCAGGCCGACATGCTCGGCATCCGCTACGCAACCGCCGCGGGCTGGGACCCGCGCGAGGTGCCCTCGACCTACGCGATGCTCAAGCGCATCAGCGACAGCGCCGGCTCGACGCTGCCGTTCTACCTCTCGACCCACCCGGATCCCGGCAATCGCCAGGAGCGCACCGCGCAGCTCGCCGCCGAGGCCGTGGCCGGCCGCCAGGGACTGGTCGTGCACGGGCACGACTACCTCGGCCGGCTCCCGGGGCTGGTGTTCGGCGACGACCCGCGCGGCGGCTACTTCGAGGGCGCGCGCTACTACCACCCGACGATGGGCTTCGAGCTGGCGTTCCCGGCGGGCTGGGCGACGCGCAACAGCCACTCGTCGGTGGTCGCGGCCGCGCCGCAGCAGACCGCGCAGATGCAGCTCACGCTCGCCGACAACGCGGGCACGCTCACGCCCGCCGAGTACGTCGACGCGCTCGCGCGCGAGGGTCGCATCGCCAGCGCCTCGGGCGGGAACGAGACCGTCGGCGGCTGGCCCGCGTGGGTCGGGCGCGTGGCGCTGCCCGCGCAGCCGGGCGCGGCGCCGGTCGTGCTCGACGTCGCGTGGGTCCGGCAGGCGCCGGACCGGCTCTTCCAGTTCCTCGGGCAGGCGGCGACCGCCGGCAGCGCCGACGAGCAGGCGCTGTTCGCGGCGATGCGCTCGATGCGGCCGCTGCAGGACCGCGCGCGCGCGAACCCGACGCCCGACCGCGTGCGGCTTCGCACCACGTCGGCGGCCGCGACGCTGCGCGCGCTGCTGCCGAAGCTCGGGCCCAACATGCTCCCGGTGGCGCAGCTCTCGATCCTCAACAACGTCGACAGCACCGGGACGGTGCCCGCGGGCACGTGGCTCAAGGTCGTCGAGGCCGGCCACCGCAGGTGACGGCGCGCGCGCGCCGGTTTCGCGATTCCCGGGCGCCTGCGGGCGCTCCCGAAGCGCCCGGGCTTTGAGACCATTTGACAGCGTTCGGCCCTCCACCCTAGTTTGCCGCCCTGCCATGAAGAAACTCACGGTAGCCGCACTCGTACTCGGATCGCTCGTGATCGCCACGGTCGCGTTCACGCAGTCGTTCGGCGTCCAGCTGGGCGGCCGCAAGGGACCGAAGCAGCCGATCGCGTACAGCCACAAGATCCACGCGGGCAAGCTCGGCATGAACTGCCGCTACTGCCACTACGGCGCGTACAAGTCCGCCTGGGCGAACCTGCCCGCGATGAGCACCTGCATGGGCTGCCACAAGATGGCCGTGGCGGACCGCCCCGAGATCCAGAAGCTCGCGGGCTACTTCGAGCGCGGCGAGAACATCCCGTGGGTCAAGGTGCACTGGCTGCCCGACCACGTGAAGTTCAACCACAAGCGCCACCTGGCCGCGGGCTTCGCCTGCCAGGAGTGCCACGGCCCCGTCCAGGAGATGGACGTCGTCTACCAGTACAGCTCGCTCAAGATGGGCTGGTGCGTCGACTGCCACCGCAAATACCTCAACGACCCCAAGCACCCCGCCACGCTCGATTGCGTGGCCTGCCACCACTAGAGGACCCGGACGCCCATGTCGGATTCGGTGGTCTTCAATCGCCGCGACTTCCTGAAGCTCGTCGGCGTCGGCGTCGCGGGCGCCGCGGCCGGGTGCGGCAAGCCGCCGGCCGAGACGTTGATCCCCTTCCTGGTGGCGCCCGAGGACATCCTGCCGGGCGTGCCCTACTTCTACGCGAGCACCTGCCGCGAGTGCCCGGCCGCGTGCGGCGTCGTGGTGCGCACGCGCGAGGGCCGGGCGATCAAGATCGAGGGCAATCCCGAGCACCCGGTGAGCCGCGGCGGCCTGTGCGCGCGCGGCCAGGCGGGCCTGCAGGGCCTGTACGATCCCGACCGCCTCAAGACGCCCATGGTGAAGGAAGGCGGCAAGTGGCGCGCGGCGAAGTGGGACGAGGCGCTCGCGCTCGCGGCCGGCAAGCTGTCGGCGGCGAAGGGCAAGGCGCTGTTCCTCACGGGTCGCGAGACGGGCACGATGCGCGGCCTCGTCGGCGAGCTCGCCGCGGCCGCGAAGGGCCGCCACGTGATGTGGGAGCCGTTCGCGTACGAGGCGGTGCGCGCGGCGAACAAGAAGACCTTCGGGATCGACGCGGTGCCGAGCTTCGACTTCGAGGCGGCGCGCTGCGTGGTGTCGTTCGGCGCCGACTTCCTCGAGACCTTCGGCTCACCGGTCGCGCAGATCCGCGGCTGGTCGGCCATGCGCGCGAAGCGCGACGACGGCGCCGGCTGGTTCGTGGCCGTCGAGCCGCGCCTCTCGCAGACCGGCGCGACCGCCGACGAGTGGGTCGCGATCCGCCCGGGCACCGAGGCGGCGCTCGCGCTGGGCATGGCACACGTGCTGCTCGCCGAGAAGCTCGGTGCGAACGTCCCCGAGCGCGCGGCGCTCGAGGCGGCGGTCGCGAGCTGGACGCCCGAGGCCGTCGCGCAGGCGACCGAGGTCGACGCCGAATCGGTGAAGCGCCTGGCGCGGCTGTTCGTCAAGGGCGGCGCGGGGCTCGCGCTCGCGGGCGGCATCGCCACGCAGAGCGCGCAGGCGACCTCGCTGGTCGCGGCGGTCAACCTGCTCAACTACGTCGCGGGCAGCGTCGGCCGGACGGTGAAGTTCGACCGCGCGCTCGACTTCGACGGCGTCGCGGGCTTCGCGGGGCTCGCCGACGAGATCAAGGCGATGGGCGCCGCCGCGTACGACGTGGCCGTCGTGCACGGCACGAACCCCGCGTACGCCACGCCGGGCTGGGCGGGCTTCGCCGAAGCGTTCGCGAAGGTGCCCTTCAAGGTGGCGCTCGCGACGGCGATGGACGAGACGGCCGACGCGTGCGACCTGGTGCTGCCGGTCACGCACGCGCTCGAGGCGTACGGCGACGACTTCGGCGTGCGGGGTGTGTGGTCGCTGCAGCAGCCGGCCATGAAGCCGCTGCCGATGTTCGACGCGCGCCCGGCCGGCGATGCGCTGCTGCAGCTGGGCGCGGCCGCGGGCCTCGTGGCGAACGCGCCGGCGTCGTACTACGACTACCTCAAGGAGCGCTGGAAGCCGGTGCACGCGAAGGCGGGCGGCGGGCGCGACTTCGAGAACTTCTGGATGGATGCGCTCAAGGCCGGCGGCGTGTGGCAGGACGTGCAGGCCCCGGCCGTGCGCTGGGGCGGCGCGCCGGCGTTCGCGCTCGCCGAGCTCGCGGGCGACGGCGACGTGGCTCTGCTGGTCGTGCCCTCGAACAACTTCTACGACGGGCGCGGCGCGAACCGCCCGTGGCTGCAGGAACTGCCCGACATGACCAGCAAGGCCGTGTGGGGCACGTGGGCCGAGGTGCACCCGGACACGGCGAAGAAGCTGGGCCTGTCGTCCGGCGACACGATCAAGGTCGAGACGTCGGCCGGCAGCGTCGAGGTGCCGGTCTACCCGTACGCGGGCATCCGCGCCGACGCGGTCGCGCTCGCGCTCGGCCAGGGCCACACGAACTACGGCCGCTACGCGAGCGGGCGTGGCGTGAACGCGCTGTCGTTGCTGCCGCAGGCGACCGACGCCGCCTCGGGTGCGCTGGCGTACCTGGGCGCGAAGGCGAAGCTCGCGCGCGGCGCCAAGGCCCCGCCGATCTACCTGCAGCAGTCCGAGAAGGACCAGCACGGCCGCCACGTCTCGCGCGTGATCACGGTCGCGCAGCTGCTGAACGCGGAGGGCTCGCTCGAGCACGCGGCGGGCGAGGCGCACGGCGACGTCGGCGAGTCGGTGCCGCGCAAGTTCCCGTTCCCGGGCCATTACCCGGCGGGCGAGGGCGTGCACGGCGAGCCGTCGCCGAGCATGACGAAGAAGGGCAAGTACACCGAGCCGCTCGACCGCCCGGAGGGCTGGAAGAAGCCCGCGCACGCGATCACCGCGTTCGAGAACGAGCTCAAGGTGCGCGGTCCCAAGGCGGACCCGGTCAACGTCGGCAGCTACGCCACCGCCACGCACCGCTGGGCGCTCGCGGTCGACCTCGACGCGTGCACCGGCTGCGCCGCGTGCGTCGTGGCGTGCTACGCCGAGAACAACATCCCGGTCGTCGGCCCCGAGCTGGTGCAGAAGGGCCGTGAAATGGCCTGGCTGCGCATCGACCGGTTCGAGGAGAGGCTGGCGCCGGGCGCCGCCGACGTGCGGTTCATTCCCATGATGTGCCAGCACTGCGGCGACGCGCCGTGCGAGATGGTGTGCCCGGTCTACGCGACCTACCACACCCCCGAGGGGCTCAACGGGCAGGTCTACAACCGCTGCGTGGGCACCAAGTACTGCTCGAACAACTGCCCGTACAAGGTGCGGGTCTTCAACTGGTTCGACTACTCGGCGCCCGAGAAGGTGACGTTCGCCTTCCCCGAGCCGCTCAACTGGCAGCTCAATCCCGACGTGACGGTGCGCTCGAAGGGCGTGATGGAGAAGTGCACGATGTGCATCCAGCGCATCCTCGAGGGCAAGGGCAACGCGAAGGACGAGAACCGTCCGGTGCGCGACGGCGAGATCCAGACGGCCTGCGCGCAGACGTGCCCCGCGCACGCGATCACCTTCGGCGACCTGGCCGACGAGACCACCGCGGTGTACGCCGCCAGCCACGGCCCGCGCCGCTACTGGGTGTTCGAGGAGCTGAATACCAAACCGGGTGTCACGTACCTGCAGAAGGTGAAGCGTGACACGATGGGCGGGGGAGAGGCGTGAGCACGACCTCGGTACGCAACCTCGCAGTCGACGGGGCGAACGACGTCGATCCGCGTCCGGTGACGCAGAAGTCGCTGAACGACGACGTCCTCGCGATGATCAGCCTGCCGGGCAAGGTCTGGATCACCCTGTTCGTCCTGGACCTGGTCGTGGTGGCCGTCGCGCTGGCCGCGGTGCGCAACATGATCGTCCACGACTGGGGCGTTTCGGGCATGACGCGGCCCATCATGTGGGCCGTCGACATCACGAACTTCGTCTTCTGGGTCGGCATCGCCCACTGCGGCACGCTCGTCT
>CAZIXL010000256.1:349-5206 GCA_964542885.1 uncultured bacterium | reverse complement strand
GCGCTTGAGCTGCGGGTCGTCCTTGAGGTCGATCGCGATGCGGAAGCGCTTCTCGAGCTCGGAGAACCGCCGCGCCTCCTGCTCGACGAAGTAGAGCGCCACGTCGGGCGCGACCTTCACGGTGATGCGCTTGTGGCCGCCCATCGCGCCCACCCGGCGCATGGCGCGCTCGAGCTTGACCAGCATGGTCTCGCTGCTCGGCACCTTGCCCAGGCCGCCGCACGTCGGGCAGTCCTCCGTGTAGTAGTGCAGCAGGCTCGAGCGCTCGCGCTGGCGCGTCATCTCGACCAGGCCCAGCTCGCTCACGGCGAACGCCTTGGTCCGCGCGCGGTCCTTGCGCAGCTCGCCGCGGAGCGTGTCGAGGACGGCCCGCTTGTTCGAGTCGTTCTCCATGTCGATGAAATCGACCACGATGATGCCGCCGATGTCGCGCAGCCGGAGCTGGCGCGGCACCTCGACCGCGGCCTCCATGTTCGTGCGGAAGATGGTCTCTTCCTGGTTCTTCTTGCCGGTGAAGCGGCCGGTGTTCACGTCGATGGCGACCAGCGCCTCGGCGTGGTCGATGCAGATGTAGCCGCCCTTCTTGAGCCACACCTTGCGCTCGAACGTCTTCTCGATCTGCGACTCGATGTCGAACGCGTCGAAGATCGGCTCCTTGCCCTTGAAGTGCTTCACGCGGTCGGCCAGCTCGGGCGAGACCGCCTTCAGGTAGCGGTCGATCTCGGTGTACGAGCCCTTGTCGTCGATGAAGACCTCGTCCACGTCCTCGGTGAAGAGGTCGCGGATGAGGCCGGCCGTCATCTCGAGCTCGCGGTGGACGAGCGCCGGCGCGCGCGAGCCGCCCGCCTTCTTCTCGATCTTCTGCCAGAGCCGCGTCAGGTGCTTGATGTCGGCGGCGTACTCGGCGTCGCCCTTGCCCTCGCCCGCGGTGCGGGCGATGAGGCCGACGTTCGCGGGCTTGAGGTCGTGGATGATGGCCTTGATGCGCTGGCGCTCCGAGCGCTCGTCGATGCGGCGCGAGACGCCCACGTGGTCCACGCCGGGCATGAGCACGCAGAAGCGGCCGGGCAGGCTGAGCTGCTGCGTCACGCGCGGGCCCTTGGTGCCGATCGACTCCTTGGTGATCTGGACCAGGACCTCCTGCCCCTTCTTGAGGTGGTCCTCGATCTTGGGAATCGGCGCGCGGCGACGCTTCTGTCGGTCGCCGGTCACGTCGTCGGCGTCCGACAGGTCCTCGAGCCCGCTCAGCGACTCGGCCAGGTCGGAGGCGTGCAGGAACCCGGTCTTGGGCAGGCCCAGGTCCACGAACGCCGACTGCATGCCCGGCAGCACGGCGTTGATGCGGCCCTTGTAGATGTCCCCGACGTTGCGGCGCTGCTCGGCGCGCTCCACGAACAACTCGGCGAGCTCGTCGTTCTCGAGGATGGCGACGCGCGTCTCGTACGCGTCGGCGTTGATGATGATCCGCTGCTTCACGGGCGTCCTTCCGTGGGACGCGGGCGACCTTCCCTACGGTGACGACAGCAGCTGCATCGGGTCGAGCCGATCGTTCCCGCGCTCCACCCACATTTCCGTGCGTTCCACGTCCACGGTGCGGGGGTCGAGCTCGGGGAACAGCAGGCCCACGACGTCGTCCGGCCGGGCCTGCGCCCGCATCGTGAACCGCAGATGCAGGTCGAGGACCGCCGGGCTCTCTTCGTCGTGCGCCCGCAGCGCCGCCAGCGAGGGCCGGGCGTCGAATTCGCGTACCTTGTCCTCGCTCACGCGCCGGACGATCACGTGGTCGCGCGCGAGCAGCTCGTGCGCCCGCACCCGCAGGGTCTCGAGGAGTTGCGCCGGCGCCAAACCGGTCTGCTCCACGAACGGGCGCGGGAAGCGCACGCGATAGCTCGCGCCTTCCAGCTGGCTCATGAGTGAGGGGGTCTTGAAGAGGATGGGCCGGAAGTCGCGGACCACGAGCCCGTCCGGCAGCACGGCATCGAGCCTCTCGGCGAGGTCGACACCCGGCGGCCGGTCGAGCTCGAGATCGAAGACCTCGGCCCGTGAACGGTAGCCCAGCGGCAGCGGCGGCCCGAACGACATCTTCAGGTGCGGGTGATGCCCCTGGGTGAAAGCGAGCGGCAGCCCGGAGCGGCGCAAGGCCCGCTCCCAGGTGCGCATGAGGTCCAGGTGCGAGAGGAAGCGCATCGCGGCGCCCTTCTCGAACCGGATGCGGAAGCGCGTGGCCGTGGCCACCCCTCCCGCCGTTGCGGAACCGCGACGGCCGCGACGGCCGAAGGCCGGCGCGGGTAGCGACGCGATCGCCGCCCCGAGATCCAGCGGCCGGTGGGGCTCCTTGACCCACGGGCGCTGGGGGCATTCGACGACCCCGCACGAGAAGCAGACGTCCTCGAGACGGCAGTCGTCGGTGATCCCGGCCTGATCGGCGCGCACCTTCTCGCGAACGAGGAACTTGCGCGTCACCGGGGACTGCACCAGGTCCCACGGCTGCTCCAGGTCCGTCGAGCGCTCGGCGAGCCAGCGCTCCGGATCCATGCCGTGGTCGGCGAACACCGCCAGCCAGGTGTCGAAGCGCAGGTGCTCCGACCACGCGTCGAACCGGCAGCCGCGCCGGTACGCGTCCTCGACGACGGCGCACAGGCGGCGGTCGCCGCGCGTGAACACGCCCTCGAGCAGGCTGGTTTCGGCGTCGCGGTACTTCAGGCTGATGGGCCGGCCCTTCACGGCTTCGCGCAGCACGCCGAGGCGGCGCGTGAGCTCGGAGGTCCCGACCTGCTCCGCCCACGCGAACGGCGTGTGCGGCTTGGGCACGTGCGGCGACACGCTGACCGTGACGCGGAACGCGCGGTTGCCGGCGTCGCGCGCGGCCTGCCAGGCCTTGTGGCCCAGCTCGAGGATCGCGCGCAGGTCGTCGTCCGTCTCGGAGGGCAGGCCGCACATGAAGTAGAGCTTGGCGCCGGTGTAGCCCTCGCCGGCGGCCGTGCGCACGGAGGTGAGCAGTTCGGCCTCCGTGTGGTTCTTGTTGATCACGTCGCGCATGCGCTGGCTGCCCGCCTCGGGCGCCAGAGTGATGCTGCCCTTCTTCTGCGCCGCGATGCGGCGCGCCACGTCGGCGGGCACGTTGTCGGGCCGCGTCGAGGGCAGCGAAAGCTGCACGCGCGTCGGGCACAGCAGGTCGGCGAGCGTGTTCACCTGCTCGACGATCTGCGTGTGGTCGGTGGTCGAGAGCGAGATGAGCGAGACCTCCTCGAGGCCGGTGCCCTGCAGGCCCCGCAACACCTCCTCGACCACCTGCTGCGCCGGCTTCTCGCGCACGGGCCGGTTGATCATGCCCGCCTGGCAGAAGCGGCAGCCGCGCGTGCAGCCGCGCATCACCTCGACGGACAGGCGGTCGTGCGTGATCTCGCCGACCGGCAGCAGCGGCATGGGCGGGTAGTACTCCGCCTTCAGCTCGCGCGTGTACAGGCTCCAGACGCGCTCCGGATAGCCGGGCAGCGCGCGCGGGACCAGCCAGCCCTCGCCCGTCGCCTCGGTCGCGTAGCCGGACGGCACGTACACGCCGGGCACGTGCGCGAGCCGGCGCAGGAGCGCGCGGCGCGGCAGCCGTTCGGCCTTCGCGCGCTTCACCTGGTCGAGCACGGCGTGGATCACGTCCTCGCCGTCGCCGATCACGAACGCGTCCACGAACTCGGCCATGGGCTCGGGGCTGAAGGCCTGCGCGCCGCCGGCGATCACGAGCGGGTGGCGCTCGTCGCGCTCGAGCGTGCGCAGCGGCAGCCCGGCCAGCTCCAGCATCATGAGCACGTTCGTGTACTGCAGCTCGTACTGGAGCGAGAAGCCCAGCACGTCGAAGCGCGCGGCGGGCGTGCGGCTGTCGTTCGAGAACAGCGGGATGCCCAGCTCGCGCATGCGCGCTTCGGCGTCGGGCCAGGGCGCGAACGCCAGCTCGGCCGCGGCGTCGGGGCGGCCGTTCACGACGTGGTGCAGGATCCGGATCCCGAGGTTCGAGAGCCCGATCTCGTACGCGTCCGGGAACGCGAGCAACAGGCTCACGTCCACGTCCTCGAGGCGCTTCGGGGCCGCCTGGAGCGCGTTCCCGAGGTAACGGTTGGGCTTCGAGACCTTCGGGAGCAGCTCGTGCTCGATGATCTCGGCGAGGCTCGTCGTCATGCGGTTCGGGTGCTCCCAAGGGAACCGGTGCAGCCGGGCTGCGGTGGAATCGAACCACCGGATGCCTCGACGGCGCGGAGGGTTACGCCGGCGGTGGACCTTTCCCGGGATCCCCGCCCCTGCCGGTTGGCGGGGCAAGGTAGCACGCCCGGCGGGGGTCGCCAACGACCCCTTTGCAGCCTGTAAGGGAGGCACCTTTCTGACCGCGTTCGGGCAGCGAAGTGACCGCCGGGCGGGCGGGGCCGGCCCTACATCACCCGGTACTCGACGCCCTGCTCGTCCAGGAACGCGGCCGCGCCGGGCCCGTTCAGGATGGCGAGCGTCGACAGCGTCCCCGCCTCGAGGCAGGTCGGGGCGATCACGGTCACGGCGCGCGGCGCGCCCGCGACCGGCCAGCCGGTGCGCGGGTCGAGGATGTGGCCGAGCCGCCGCCCCTCGTGCACCACGAACCGCCGCGCGTCGCCGCTGGTCGCGAGCCCGCCGTTGGCGAGGTCCACGCGGTAGAGCACGCCCTCGCCGGTGCGGGCCGGGTCGTCCACCCCGACGGCCCATGGGCGGTCCCCGCGGCGCGGCGCGCTCGCGAACAGGTCGCCGCCGAAGTTGACGAGGAACGCCGAGCGGATGCCGGCCGCGACGAGCGCGGCCGCGCGGTCCACCGCGTACTCCTTGCCGATGCCGCCGAAGTCG
>CAZIXL010000256.1:0-339 GCA_964542885.1 uncultured bacterium | reverse complement strand
ATCTCCATGCCCTCGGGCAGCGTGAGCACCGGCGGCGCCCACGTCACGCGGTGCCAGCCGACGTGCGCGAGCACGGCCCGCACGGCTTCGGCGTCGGGCACGCGGCTGCCGCCGTCGAACGTCCAGACGCGGCGCAGCACGCCCGAGGTGATGTCGAAGCGCCCGTCCGACAGCTCGTGGCAGGTCGCGGCGTACGAGACGAGGTGCGCCGTCTCCGCGTCGAGCGCCACCGGACGGCCGTGCGCATGGTGGATCTCGTGCACGACCCCGTCGTCGCGGTAGCCGAAGGCCCGGGGCGTGGCGGCCGAATCCGCGACCGCGGCGGCCCGGCAGTCCTAC
>CAZIXL010000255.1:0-5219 GCA_964542885.1 uncultured bacterium | reverse complement strand
TGGCCACGCTGGCGGCCGAGCTGGCCGAGGCCGCGGCGCGCGAGGCGCTCGCCTCGCCCGCCGGTGCGGCGTGGTTCCGCGACCAGGCGCTCGAGCGCATGCTGGCGTGGCAGCAGCGCGACCTCGCGCGCTACGGGGTCGTGTTCGACCGCTGGTTCCGCGAGTCCACGCTGCACGACTCGGGAGCGGTCGAGGAGACGCGGCGCGCGCTCGAGGCGCTGGGCGTCACCTACCGGTCCGTGAAGCCGCAGGGCGTGAGCGAGGCCGCGGCCGCCCGCGTCGAGGCCGAGGAGGGCGCCGCCTCGGGCGACGCCGAGGCCACCTGGCTGCGCACGCACGACCGGGGCGACGACATGGACCGCGTGATCGTGCGCGCCGACGGCCGGCCCACCTACCTGCTGCCCGACATCGCCTACCACCGCGACAAGCGGGCGCGGGGCTTCCGCCGGGCGATCAACCTGTGGGGGCCCGACCACCACGCCTACGTGGCCACCCTCACCGCGGCCCTCAAGGCGTCGGGGCTCGAGGACGATTTCCTCAAGGTCATGATCGTCCAGTACGTGAAGCTCATGCAGGGCGAGGCGGAAGTGAAGATGAGCAAGCGCCTCGGACAGTTCGAGACGCTGGCCGACCTCGTGGACGAGGTCGGGGCGGACTGCGCGCGCTTCTTCTTCCTGCAGCTCTCGGCGAGCGCCCACCTCAAGTTCGACATGGAAAAGGCGAAGCAGCACAACGACACGAACCCGGCGTTCTACGTGCAGTACGCGCACGCGCGCTGCTGCTCGCTCGCGCGCGAGGGCGCCGAGCGCGGCGTCGCGGCCGAGACCGGCCCGGCGGGTCCGCTGACCGCGCCCGAGGAGGTCGCGCTCGTCCGCAAGCTGTCGACGTTCCCCGAGGTCGTGCGCGGCGCCGCCGCGGCGCGCGAGCCGCACCGGATCCCGACCTTCCTGATGGAGCTCTCGGCCGAGTTCCACCGCTACTATCACCACTGCCGCGTGCTGGGCGACGACGCGGTCCTGTCCCGCCATCGCCTGCGCGTGTCCGCGGCGGTGCGCCAGGTGCTCCGCAACGGTCTCGCGCTCATGGGCGTCTCCGCCCCCGAGCGGCTGGAGCGCGAGGCGGAGAGCGCGTCATGAAGAACGACCATCGCATCCTCGTCGTGGGCTCCGTGGCCCTCGATTCCATCCGCACGCCGTACGGGGCGGTGACCGAGGCGCTCGGCGGCTCGGCGTCGTACTTCTCGTTCTCGGCCAGCCACTACGCGCCGGTCGCCGTGTGCGCGGTGGTGGGCGAGGACTTCCCCGCCGAGCACCGGCAGCGGTTCGAGTCGCGCGACGTGGATCTTTCGGGCCTGCAGACGGCGGCGGGGCGGACGTTCCGCTGGAGCGGCGAGTACATGGCGGAACTGGGGCACGCGCACACGCTCGAGACCCAGCTCAACGTGTTCGCCGACTTCCACCCGAAGCTCGACGCGACGCACCGCCGGGCGCCCTACGTGTTCCTGGCCAACATCGACCCGGAGTTGCAGCTCGAGGTGCTCGACCAGGTGCAGCGGCCACGGCTCGTGCTGTCGGACACCATGAACTACTGGATCGCGCGCAAGCCCGACCGGGTGTTCGAGGTGCTGCGCCGCGTCGACGTGGCGCTGCTGAACGAGGAGGAGGCGCGGGCACTCGCGGGCGAGACGCACCTCACGCGGGCGGCCGACAAGCTGCTCGCCGAGGGCGCGAACGCGCTGGTGATCAAGAAGGGCGAGCACGGTGCGCTCTACCAGTCGCGCGAGGAGCGCTTCATCACCCCGGCCTACCCGGTGGTGGCCCTCACCGACCCCACCGGGGCAGGGGATTCCTTCGCCGGCGGCTTCCTCGGACTGCTGGCGCGCTTCGGGCGCATGGACGGCGAGGCCCTGCGCCAGGCGATGGCCTGCGGCACGGCCATGGCCTCGCTGGCGATCGAGTCCTTCAGCCCCGCCCGGCTGCTCGAAACGGACCACGAGGAGATCGAGGGCCGGGTCCGCTCCCTCCACGGAATGGTCCACTACGACCTGTTCCCGATCTTCTGACGTCGCTCGATCCGCGGCCCCGAAGCTCGTTCGGGGCAAAAACTTCCGTGGTTGCGGCGAGTCGTCCGTGATAAGCTCCGGACCGCATCCGTACCTCGGGGGGGGAATGGAGTCCAATTCCATGGCCGTGCAGAGTGCCAATCTCGCTTCCCGCGCCGAATCCGCGATCCGGCGCCTGCGCGACATCGAAGGCGTGAGCGTCCGCGTCGAGGGGGAGGAGATCCGGGAAATCCACGTGGTGACGAGCTCGGACCGTGCCCCCAAGCACATCGTCCGGGACGTCCAGACGGTCCTGCGCACCAGTCTCGGAGTGGGCATCGACCACCGTGTCGTCTCGGTGGCGCTGGCCCAGCCCGGCGCCCCGCGGCCCGACGAAGCGCCGGCCCCCGAGCCGCCCGTCGCCTACGAGGCGCCCGCGCCCCTGGCCGAGCCCGAGGCGCCCTCCCCGGCGGCCACCGCGGACCGGATCCAGTTCGAAGCGGTGAACCTGTTCGTCTCGGGACCCCGCACGCAGGCGCAGGTGGAACTGCGCTGGAAGGGCATGCCGCGCATCGGCAGCGCGGCCGGCTGGAGCCCGCGCAACGAAGCGCACCGGCTGGTCGCACAGGCGGCTGCCGCGGCGGTGCAGGAGTTCCTCGCGGACCCGATCGCGCTCAACGTGCACGGCGTCGCCTTCGAGCGGTTCGAGCGCCGGCGCGTCGCCGTGGTGGCGCTCACGCTGGTGGCGCACCGGCAGGAAAAGTTGCTGACGGGGACGTGCCCGATCGAGCAGGATACGCCGCAGGCCGTCGTGCTCGCGACGCTCGACGCGCTCAACCGCGTCGTCGGCGGGCTCCGCGTGAAGGAGCCGACCGAGTACGTCCTGCGACCGACGTCCAGCTAGCAGTTCTCGAAGTGGTGCCGCGGCGACGCCGCGGCGCGTAGGCAGGGTGGAGACCGGCAGACCACAGGAGGACCGAGCGAAGCGGAGCCGATCCAACAGCGAAGCGGACCCCCGGTCCGCGAAGGAAGAAACCTTCGCGGCAATCCCCAACACGGAGGAGGTGGGTCTGAATGGATCTGCTCGTCGATATCCTCGAGCTGTTCGGCAAGGCGGGTTGGTAAGCAACCCCGGTTGAACGCTGGATGATGTTCCCTTCGTGGCTCCTGTCGGCCTCTTCCCCTGCGGTGCACTTTCCCGTGCCGCCCCCGGGACGGATCCCAACGTGAACGACACGCCGACCAACCGGCACCCGTTCCTCTTCCGGCTCTACTACACCTTCGTGGTCCTCACCGCGGGCGCCGCCTTCGCGCTCGCGCCCCGACCCGCCTTCGAGCCGACGCCGTGGTTCCTGGCCGGCGGCTTCCTGCTCCTGCTGGGCAGCGAGCTGGTTCCCGTCACGCTGCCGGGCGGGGGGTACGTCACGGCGGGCACCGTGTTCGCGCTGCCGCTGCTGCTCGTGAGCGGCCCGTTCTGGACCGCGCTGCTCGACGCGGCCGCGACGCTCGTGGCGCACGGGCTCGTCATGCGCCGGCCGCTCGTGCGCATCGTCCACAACATGGCGATCTTCACGATCGGCTACTGGGCGACGGGGCTCGTGTTCACCGGGCTGGGCGGCCACTACGGCGCGCTGCGCTTCCCGGCGGACGGGCTCGCGCTGCTCGCGGCGGGCGCCGCGTACTTCGCGGTGAACTCGCTCTGCGTCTCGACCGTGATCGGCCTCACGACCGGCCCGAGCCCGTGGCGCGTCTGGCAGCGGAACTTCCAGGAAGGGCTGCTGCACCACCTGTCCTTCCTCGCGCTCGGCGCGCTCGTGATGGTGGCGTGGCAGTCGGCGGGTGCGTGGGGGATCGTGCTCTTCGGCCTGCCGTTCCTGGTTTCGCGCCACGCGTTCCAGGCGCACCTCGAGCTGCGCTCGGACCTCAAGGACTTCGTGCGCGCGCTGACCGAGGTGCTGGAAGAGGTCGATCCCTACACGCGCCACCACAGCGTGCGCGTGGCCGAGTACGCCGTGCGCCTCGCGCGCGGCCTCGGGCGCGGCGAGCGCGAGGTGGACGAGATCGAGTACGCGGCGTTCGTGCACGACCTGGGCAAGATCGGGCCGCAGCACCAGCACATCCTGCAGAAGCCCGGCTCGCTCTCGCACGAGGAGCAGCGCACGCTGCGCTCGCACCCCGCGGCGGGCGCCGAGATCGTGGCCAAGGTGCGCGCGCTGCGGCGTGCCTCCGAGATCGTGCGCTCCCACCACGAGCGCCCCGACGGCCAGGGCTACCCGTTCGGCCTGCGCTCGGAGGACGTGCCGGTGGGCGCGCGCATCCTGAACGTGGCCGACGCCTTCGACGCGATGACCTCCGACCGCCCGTACCGCCGAGCGCTGCCGCTCGAGGCCGCGCTGCGCGAGCTCGAGCGCGGTGCCGGGACGCAGTTCGACGCGCAGGTCGTGCAGTGCCTGCTGCGCCTGCACCGTGCCGGGCAGTTCCCGCTGGTGCCGAGCCCGAGCAGCGAGGACCTGCAGCTGCTGCGGCTGCGCACGCGGGCGGGCGGCTGATGCGCTACCGCGACGCCGGCGTCGACCTGTCGCGCTCGGACGCGATCAAGGACGAGGTGGTCCGCGAGATCCGTTCGACCTGGCATGCGGGCGTGCGGCCGCTGGTCGGCGGCTTCGCGGGGATCATGGCCTGGCCGGAGGGCGGGCCGCTGCTGGCCGCGACGATGGACGGCGTCGGCACGAAGCTGCACCTCGCGATCGAGGCCGGCCGCGTGGACGACGCGGCGGCGGACCTCGTCTACCACGGCGCCAACGACCTGCTGGTGCACGGGGCGCACCCGGTCGCGTTCCTCGACTACGTGGCGCAGGCGCGCCTCGCGCCCGACGTGGTGCTGGCCGTGGTGCGCGGGCTCGCGCGCGCGTGCCGCGAGGTCGGTGCCGTGCTGCTCGGCGGCGAGACGGCCGAGATGCCCGACACCTACGCGCCGCGCGTCGTCGACGTGGCGGGCTGCATGCTCGGCGCCGTGGCACCCGGCGCGCTGCTCGACGGTTCGCGCGTGCGGCCGGGCGACGCGCTGCTCGGCCTCGCCGGCACCGGCCTGCACACGAACGGCTAGTCGCTCGCGCGCCGCGTGCTCGCCGCCTCCGGGCGCGGGCTCGGCGACCGCCTGCCCGGTGGCGGGGGCGAG
>CAZIXL010000254.1:0-5230 GCA_964542885.1 uncultured bacterium | reverse complement strand
CGCAGAGCTGGAGGAACCGCTCCAGGCGCGCGCTCGAGTGCTCGGGGCCCTGGCCCTCGTAGCCGTGCGGCAGCAGCAGCGTGAGCCCGGACATGCGCCCCCACTTCGCCTCGCCGCTGGCGACGAACTGGTCCACCACCACCTGCGCCACGTTCGTGAAGTCGCCGAACTGGGCCTCCCACAGGCACAGCGTGTGCGGATCGCCGGTGCTGTAGCCGTACTCGAAGCCCAGCACGGCGGCCTCGCTGAGCATGGTGTCGATCACCTCGAAGCGGCCCTGCTCCGGCGCGAGGTGCTGGAGCGGCACCCAGAGGTGGCCGTCCTCGCTGTCGTGCAGCACCGCGTGGCGGTGCGTGAACGTGCCGCGGCCCGAGTCCTGGCCCGTGAGGCGCACGTTGCGCCCCTCGAGCAGCAGCGAGCCGTAGGCCAGCGCCTCGCCCAGCGACCAGTCGACGCGGTCCTCGAGGAACATGCGCCGGCGGTCGGTCGCGAGCTGGGCGATCTTGCGGTGCGGCCGGAAGCCCTCGGGCAGCTTCGTGAGCCCGTGCAGGACCTGCTCGAGCGTGTCGCGCGTCACCCGGGTGTCCGCGCTCCAGTCCTCGCCCGCCCAGTCCAGGCCGCGCCACATGCCCGACGGCGTGCCGCGCTCGGGCGGCACCGGCTCGCTCGTCGCCTTGCGGTGTGCGGCGCGCAGACCGGCGTCGAGTTCGTTCTCGATCTTCTCGAGCGCGGCGGGGTCGAGCACGCCCTCGGCCACCAGCTGCTCGGCGTAGCGCCGCGACGCCGGCACGTGCGAGGCGATCGCGCGGTACATGACGGGCTGGGTGAACGTCGGGTCGTCCATCTCGTTGTGCCCGTGCTTGCGGTAGCAGACGAGGTCCACGAACACGTCGCGCTGGAATCGCATGCGCCAGGCCAGCGCCAGCGACATGGCGCGCACGCACGCCTCGGGGTCGTCGCCGTTCACGTGGAAGACCGGCACGTCGAGCGCGCGCGCGATCGCGGTCGCGTAACGCGTCGGCCGCGACGCCTCGGGCGCCGTCGTGAAGCCGATCTGGTTGTTCACGATCACGTGGATCGTCCCGCCGGTCACGTAGCCGGGCAGCTGCGAGAGCGCCAGCGTCTCGGCCACGACGCCCTCGCCCGCGAACGCCGCGTCGCCGTGCACCAGCACGGGCACGCCGCGCGTGCGCGCCGCGTCGCCCGCGGATTCCTGCTTGGCGCGCAGCGAACCCAGCACGACCGGGTTCACGAACTCGAGGTGGCTCGGGTTGTAGCTCAGGCTGAGCGCGATGCTGCGCCCGTTCGGCAGCGGCATCACGTGCGAGTAGCCCAGGTGGTACTTCACGTCGCCGTGCCCCTGCACGTCGACCGGCGCGAAGCTCGCCTCGAACTCGCTGAAGATCGCCTCGAGGGGCTTCTTCATGATGTTCGCGAGGAAGTTCAGGCGGCCGCGGTGCGGCATGCCCATCTGCAGCGACTCGACGCCCAGCAGGCCCGCCTCGATCGTGAGCGCCTCGAACATCGGGATGAGGCTGGCCGCGCCCTCGAGCGAGAAGCGCTTCTGCCCCGTGTAGCGCGCGTGCAGGAACTGCTCGAGACCGTCGGCGGCGAGCAGCGCGCGCAGGATGCGGATGCGCTCGGCGGGCGAGAGGCTCGGCCGGTTCAGGTTCCGCTCGATCCGGTCGGCGAGCCAGTCGCGCTGCGCGGCGTCGGGGATGTCGAGGTACTCGACCGCGAGCGAGCCGCAATAGGTCGTGCGCAGCGCATCGACCAGCTGGCGCAGCGTGCCGCCGAACGGCCCCAGGAACGGCGCGCCCGTCACCTCGCGGTCCAGGTCGGCCGGCGAGAGCCCCGAGGCCGGCAGCTCGAGCAGCGGGTGGCTCGCCTCCCTGGTCCCGAGCGGGTCGAGCCGGGCGACCAGGTGCCCGAACTCGCGGTAGGCGTGGACCAGGCTGCGGACGCCGGCCTCGGACTTCGCCTGTGGCGGGACCTCGCCCGTTTCCCGGCGGGAGCCCAACTCGACGCCGGCGAAGAACAGCGCCCATTCGGGCGGGACGGAGGCCGGGTCGGCCTGCCAGCGCGCGTACTGCTGGTCGATGTACTCGGCGTTCGCGCGAAGGACGAAATCGTGAGGTCGGGACATGCGTTCCTCGGAGCAACGGCGCGCTCGGACCGTGCGCGGACTCCGAGGCCACGGTCAGAGGATGGACGGGGCGGTTATAGCAGATGCATCCACGGGCGGCACGATGCCCCGAGGCCCTCCCCCGGGGGGAGAACGCAGGAGCGGGCCGCCTCCCGTTCTCGGCCCGCGGGCGCCGCCCTTGAGTGCCGGCGAACCCGAAGCTGCGGCGGATCCCCCACCCGGACCGGGGCCGAAAATCAGTGCCCGGCTCCCCCATTGCAGCCCGCCATTGCGCGGCTTGCGCGGCGCACGATCCGGGGCCGTAAGTCCCCCAAAACTTGGGGCGGGCCTTGGGCTTCGGCGAGTGGCTGCCGAGACTGGTCTCGGCCCCGGCTTTGCAGGAAGAAGGGGTGTCCGAGGTCGTGTCACCGGAGGTGCGTCTTGCGAAGCGTGCGCGGTTTCTCCCTGGTCGAGTTGATGATCGTGCTGGTCGTGGCGGGCCTGCTGTTCGCCATCGGCCTGCCGGCCTTCTCGAGCTACCGCAACACGCTCGCGCTCCGGCAGGTGCGCACGAACCTGCTCGAGGACCTGCGCGGCGCACGGCAGTTCGCCGTCTCGCGGCGCTCGCGCGTGTACGTGGTCTTCGGCACGCCCCCGACCACGACCAACGTCACGTCGTACCGGATCTTCGTCGACACCAACGGCGACGGCGTCGCCGACAACAACGAGCGCGTGTACCAGCGCACCCTGCCCAGGCAGACGCGGCTCACCAGCGTCTCGCTCTCGCCCACCCCCGGCACGCTGGTCTTCGACATCAGCGGCATCCTGTGGCCCGGGCAGAACGGCGGGACGCTCGTCTTCGCCAACCAGCGCGGCCAGTCCGACACGCTCCAGGTGTCCGCCGCGGGGATCGCCTACCGGCCATGAACGCCTCCTCCCGCCTCGCGCGCCCCGCCGCGCGGCACGACCGCGCCGCGGGCTTCACGCTGATCGAAGTGCTGATCGCCCTCATGATCTTCGGCGTCGGCGTGCTCTCGCTGGGCCTGGTGATCCCCATGGCCACGAAGCGCGTGACGAGCGCCGGCGTGCAGACGCGCGCGTCGTCGCTCGCCGCCGAGCGTGCCGAGACGCTGCTCACGCTGCCCTACGGGGACAGCCAGCTCACCTCCGGCCTGCACGCGGACCCGGCGAACCCGATCGAGGGCTCCTACTACGTGCAGTGGACCGTCACCGACAACCAGCCGCAGCCCAACTGCAAGCGGGTGCGCGTCGTGGTGACCCGCACGAGCGTCTTCGGGCGCCCCGAGGCGGCGGTCACCATCGTCTGCCCCCAGTCGGGGACCTGATCGTGACTCGCGACCGCCGGCACGGCCCGCACGCGCAGCGGGGCTTCGGCCTCGTCGAGCTGCTCGTCACGCTCACGATCCTGGGCGTCGTGCTCTCGATCGTCTTCATGGCGCTCACCGGCTCGCAGCACCAGGGCGCGCGCGTCACGAAGGTGGCCGAGGACCGGCAGATGGCGCGCACCGCCGTGCAGCTCATGGAGCGCGAGCTGCGCATGGCCGGCTCGGGCTGGGGGCGCACGACCGTGCGCGCCGGCGGGGCCACGAACCTGCTCGCGGTGAACTTCGGCTACGGCGGCACCGCGCACAGCGACTCGGTGGTCCTGCTCGGCGCCTGGCAGGCCTCGACGACGCTGGCGTCCGACATGACCGACGAGAACGCGGCCATGGTGGTGGGAAGCACAAGCGGCTTCGCCTCCGGCGACCTCGTGCTCGTCACCGACCGCTCGAACCAGTGGGCGCACCTGTTCCAGCTGACCGGCGTCAACACCGGGACGAACACGCTGCTCCACGGCAACTCGCTGGCCATGAACACGGGGCACACGAACTGGCCGCCCCTGCCCGGCTACGGGGCGGGCTCCTTCGTCTACAAGGTCACGATGTCGAGCTACGTCTACGACTCGACGGGCTACGCCAAGCCCTGCCTGGTGCGCGCCGAGGCCGGGCAGCCACGCCAGGTGGTCGCGTACGACGTGAGCGGCTTCCGCGTCTGGTACCGCATGCAGGACGGATCCTGGACCCGCAACCCGGCCGACCTGAGCATGGTCGACAAGATCATGCCGGTCGTCTTCACGAAGCTCACGGACGCCCGGTACGGCACGCTGCGGGACAGCGTGTGGGCGACCGTTCGTCCCCGTACGTTCTAGGCCCGGCGGGGGACGCCCGCGACGGCGCGGTGTTCCCGGTCGGGCTCCCAGTTCGGGAGGTGCCCATGGTCCCCGTTCGCAGCTCGCCTCGCTCCTCGCATGAGCGCGGGATCGCTCTCGTCGCGGCCGTCCTCGTGGTCATGCTGTCGTCGATCCTCGTGGCGACGTTCATGGCCACGTCGGTCGGCGAACGCACGCTGTCGTCGAACGTCCAGATCGCGAAGGCCTCGCTCTACGCCGCCGACGCCGGCGTGCGCACCGAGCAGCAGGTGCTCGCGAACATGGCGAAGTTCAAGGCCGACAGCGCCGTCGCGGCCTGGAATGGGACGTCGGCCCAGGTCATCACGAACCCCGCGAGCCTGTTCCCGAACGGGACGTTCACCGTGTCCTCGAGCGACCCGCCGTTCGTCGCGACCGGCACCATCGCGCTCGCGAACGCCGCGATCGCGCCGCAGTCGCAGCTCTACGAGTACGCCTACACGATCACCTCGCAGGGCAACGTGGGCAACGGTGGCACCCGCCGCGTGCAGGCCTCCGGCAACCTCCAGGTCAGCATGACCCGCGGCACGTTCGCGGACTACCTGATCTTCCTGCAGAACCACACGACGGCGAGCGGCGGCTCGATCTGGTTCAGCTCGAGCGTCACGTTCGACGGCCGCGTGCACGCGAACGACAAGCTCCATTTCGCGTTCCAGCCCACGTTCTACGACGCGGTGACGAGCACGTCGCACTACGCCGACTACAACAACAACGGCAGCCCGGTCACGCTCGCGGCCAGCAACAACGGATCGATCGACGTGCCGCACTTCTACAACGGCTTCGACCGCGACCAGCCCAACGTGCCGCTGCCGACGAACGCCTACAACCAGCAGCAGGAGGCGCTCGGCAACCACAAC
>CAZIXL010000253.1:0-5231 GCA_964542885.1 uncultured bacterium | reverse complement strand
CGAGCCGGCGATCGCGCCGCTCGGGTTCGACTGGCGCATCGGCGTGGGGCTGGTCACGTCGTTCGCCGCGCGCGAGGTCATGGTCTCGACGCTCGCGACCATGTACAACCTGGGCAGCGACGCCGACGAGGTGATCCCGCTGCGCCAGAGCCTGCGCAACGCGACCGATCCCGCGACCGGCCGGCGCAGCTACACGCCGCTCACCGCGATCAGCCTCATGGTGTTCTTCGTGCTCGCGTGCCAGTGCATGTCGACGGTCGCGGTCGTCCGGCGCGAGACCAACTCGTGGCGCTGGCCCATCTTCATGCTGGTCATGATGAACGCGCTCGCGTGGATCGCCTCGTTCGCCGTGTACCAGGGCGGCCGCGCGCTGGGGCTGGGCGGATGAGCGCGCTCCTGCAGGACGTGATCGTGGGCGCGATCGTGCTCGCCGCCGTGGCGTTCCTGGTGGCGCGCCGCGTGCGCCGCAAGGCGCGCCCCAGCGCGCTGTGCGGCGACTGCCCCGGCTGCGCGACGGGCCCCCAGGCTCCGACCGGCCGCACGCTGGTCTCGATCGGCGAGCCGGACCGACGCTAAATTCCACCGCGATCACCCCGTGAAATCCCCTTGGACGGCGGTCGAGGCGCGAGCCTAGACTTTCCGGGCGCAAATGGAAGCGTGCGGAAACGGGTCATGCGTCACGTTGGGGGGTCGCCATGAACACCGTCCGAATTCGCAAGTTTCGTAGCCGCCGCCGTGCGTCCCGGCATTCGGTATTCGGTGCCTGTGTCGGGATCGTCCTGCTGGCGTTCGCCGGCGTCTCGTTCCCCTTGCGAGCCATTGCCGTGACTGGTGATTGGGGCCCGACTGGCATCCGCGTCGGCCTCGGGGACGGCGACGCGACGGCATCCCTGCCGATGGCCGACGGCGCGGGCGGCATCTACGTCGTGTGGACATCGCGTGTGCCCGGCGGCACGGCGAACGAGGTCCGCGTCGTGCGCGTGCTCATGCACGGCAGCCGGCACGCCGCGTGGCCGGTCGCGGGCGTCGTGCTCGGGCCGAGCGAAGGCTTGATGCAGGCGAAGTGCGCTCCCGATGGGGGCCTCGTCGTGACCTCGGGGCAACGCGCCTGGCGACTCGACGGGAACGGTTCGATGTCGCCCGGATGGCCGGCGGCGGGCGTCGGGCTGGAGGTGACCGGCGAGCAGCCGGTCGGGATCGCGATCGACGATTCCGCGGGGGTGTGGGCGGTCGGGCTGAGCGAGGAGTCGCACACCACGTGCATACCCGAGGGGTGCTTCTTCTACTCGAAGAAGATCCTCCACGTCGCGCGGCTCACGCCGGATGGAGCGCCCTACCCTGGCTGGGAGGCTCCGGGGCGAAACGTGCTCGAGTCAGGGGGAGAGTCGAGCCCGCACCTCGCCGGCAGGGTGTACGGCTTTGCCGGCGGCATCGGTTTCCTGCATTCCGCGATTCCCGTGGGCTACCATGGCGAGCGTTGGGGGTGCATCGTGTACTTCGTCACTCTTCGCTCGAGCGGCGCAGTGACCACGACCAATGTCGAGAGCGGCGGCAACGTCAACCCCGGTTACAGTGTCGGTGTCGTGGACGAACACGGCCGCGCCTTCGCCACGCTCGGTGCGATGAGGATGGAGACTTCGCTCAACCTCTTCGCACCCGGCTGGCAGTGGCCCGGAGGAGGCTGGCGCTACGCCGCGGCGGGACTCTGCATTCCCGACGGGCTCGTGCTCGACGACGCGGACGGCGTCTACTTGCGTTCTGAGTCGAATCCGCCGGGATCGACCAGCTGGGGACAGCGGCTCGACCACATCCTGCCCGGTGGCGCTTCAGACCCGGCATGGCCCGCCTTCGGTCTCGCGCTTCCAACCGAGGTCAATCAGAGCGGCGCGAACTTCGACGAGTCGAAGGACTTCCGGAACGGGTGGTTCGCCTCCTGGTCGCAGACGAACGGGACCGACGCGGACCTCTACGCGATGCGCGTCGCGCCTACGGGCCTGCCTCCGGCCGGCTGGTCGCCGGGCGCGAACGCGCTCTGCCTGGCGACGGGCAGCGAACAGCTGCGGCCGAGGGTCGCCTCCGACCAGGATGGGACGCTCTTCGTCACCTGGCTTGATTCGCGCGAAGGAATCGTGAGCGTGTACGGGCAGCGGCTCGGCGCGGACGCACCGGTTCCCGTGCTGGTCCAGCACGCCGGAGCGAGCTGGGAAGGCACCCGTGCACTGCTCGAGTGGCGCCTCGAATCGTCCTCGCCGCTCCGGGTAGAGCGCAGCCACGACGGTGTCGCCTGGGAGGACCTCTGCCCCGCGCTGGCTCCCGGCGGGAGTGCGGAGACCTGGACCGCGGTCGACGAATCGCCGGATCCCGCGCGCGCGAATCATTATCGCCTGCGTGACCCGCTGTCTGCTTGGGTGGGCGGTGAGGTGACGCTGGACCCGCCGGGCACGCTTCGCACGTTCCGGGTGAGCGTGTCGCCCAACCCCGCGACGGCCGCGTCGCGCATCCGTTTCGCTCAGGCGCCGGGGCCCACGGCCGAGTGGACGCTCACCGACGTCCTGGGGCGGGAACATGCGAGCGGTGTGCTGCAGACCGATCGCGACACGCCGTTCCTCGAGACGAGTGCGCGCACCGGCCTCGAGGCGGGTGTCTACTGGCTGCGAGTCCGCTCTGGTACCGAGGCCCGATCGACACGCGTGGTTGTCCTGCCCTGATCGACCCGTCGTGGTCACTCGCGGCGGCGGCGGCCGGGTCCCAGCGATCCGGCCGCCGCTGCGCATCCTCCCCCGGTCCGGCTCGAGGCGGTGCCCCGAACGTTTCAATCCCGCGTTCCGGTTGGCACCGAGTGTTGCAACGAATCGTCGCCTGGAGTGGTTCACGGGCCACCCCTGAACGTCCGGCCCGCTGGACGGCAACGGTTTGCACGCTGGCGTGCGGCTTGCCCATGAAGCCCGCCGAGGCCGGCCTCGCCGATCGATCGGTTCCACGGTGGCGCCGGGATCCCGATCACGTGCGCCCGGGGGCGGACCGTCACCGCAAGGGTGACCCGCTCGCTCGCGCGGGCGCTTTCGAATGAGGAGTGAGTCATGCGGTTCGTTCCCGAAGTGCGCCGCGTCTTCGCGGCGTCGTTCCTGCTGGCGCTGACGGCCGCCCCCGCCCTCGCCACCAACGGCATGTACCTGGCGGGCTACGGCAGCGAAGCGGCGGGCCGCGGCGGCGCCAACATCGCGGTCGCCGACAACGCGCTCGGGCTGCAGGCGAACCCGGCCGGCATCATGCACATCCTCGGCCGCGAGTTGGACGTCGACGCGCAGTTCCTGGCGCCGTCGCTCAAGTACGGCGACGCCGCCGGCACGCGCATGGACGGCAAGTCCAAGATCTTCCCGATGCCCGCGATCTCGTACGTGAAGGGCTACGCGGGCCAGCCGTGGACGTGGGGCATCGCGCTGATCAGCCAGGGCGGCATGGGCGCCACGTTCGAACATTACGCGACGCCGTTCGGCTCGACCGACGAGACCACGAGCGAGGTGCGCTTCGCGACGATCACCCCGACCATCGCCTACAAGTTCAGCGAGCAGTTCGCGCTCGGCGCGTCGTTCAACGTCGGCTACTCCGACGTGACGTTCGCGTTCTGGCCGTCGACCAGCTACTACAATGACATGGGCACGCCGGCCGACCCGAGCGACGACATGGGGTTCTTCGGCGCGAACCTGAGCTCGCGCGCGAAAACCTTCACCACCAGCGTGCGCGGTGGCGCGCTGTGGCACGTGAACCCGGTGCTCACGCTGGGCGCCATCGGCCAGACCGAGACCAAGGGCGACTACAAGAACGGCACGCTCACGCTGAACCAATCGGCGATCGGCCTCGGCGACGTGCACTACGACGCGACCGTGACCGGCTTCACCTGGCCCGCGCAGTACGGCGCCGGCGTCGAGGTGCGCCCGGCCAGGGCGTGGATGTTCGCGGCCGACGTGCGCCGCTACCTGTGGAAGCACGCGATGCAGCAGATCACGGTGAAGGGCACGAACCCCGACGCCGCGACGCCGATGGCGGAAGTGACGATGCCGTTCCTGTTCGACTGGAAGGACCAGTGGGTCACGAACCTCGGCGCCGAGTACGCGGTGAACCCGGCCGTCACGGTGCGCGCCGGCTACAACTACGGCGAGAGCCCGGTGCCCGACAACACGCTCAACCCGCTCTTCCCGGCGACGACGCTGCAGCACGCGACGGCCGGCCTGACCTGGCTGGTCAAGCGCCACACGCTCAACCTGGCGGTCGAGCGCGCGTTCGAAGCCGAGCAGGTGAACACGAACACGAACCAGCAGGTGAACCCGTTCGGTTCCGGCATGTTCGTGGACCACTCGCAGTGGACCGTGTCGTTCGGCGTCCGCCGGGCGTTCTAGGCATCGCACTGGACGATCGCGCGGCCGCGGGCGCATCCTGCGGCCGCCCGTCACGCACATCCATCGGCGGGAGGCGCTCCGCACGGGGCGCCTCCCGGTCGTTTCCCGCCCCGCGGGAAACCAGGAGACGCGCATGAGCCAGAAGATGCCGAAGTTCTTCGAGGAGTTCCGCGCCGGCTACCCCGACGTGGCGACGCACTACAACGAGCTGAGCGAGGCCTGCAAGCAGGCCGGTCCGCTCGACGAGAAGACCGTCGAGATGGTCAAGCTCGGCATCGCGATCGGCGCCGCCGCCGAGGGCGCGGCCCACTCGCACGCGCGCCGCGCGATCGCCGCCGGCGTGAGCCCGAAGGAACTGGAGCACGTGGCGCTGCTCGCGATCACGACGCTGGGCTTCCCGCGCGCGATGACCGGCCTGGCGTGGGTGCGCGACGTGACGAAGGGCGGGAAGTAGCCCCTCCGCACCCGGCGCCGGCCACCGGCGCCGACGACGAAGGGCCGCGGCACGCGAGCGCCGCGGCCCTTCGCGTCTCCGGTCAGGGAATCCGGACGAACCGCGTCGTGCGCGAGACGGCGCCCTGCGTGAGTCGCGCCAGGTAGAGCCCGGGCGCGAGCGCGTCGAGGTCGTCGAAGCGCTGCACGTGCGCGCCCGCGCCCCGCACGTCGACGCCGCGCACGCGCCGGCCGCTCGCGTCGAACACCTCGAGCCGCGCCGGGCGGTCGTCGGGCAGCGTGAAGCGCAGCGCGAGCACGCCGCGCACCGGGATCGGCATCGCGCCGCCCAGCGAGAGCGCGGCGCCGGCTGCCACAGGCACGCCCGAGGTCGCCGGGTAG
>CAZIXL010000252.1:0-5235 GCA_964542885.1 uncultured bacterium | reverse complement strand
CCTGCTCCTTCGTGAGGCCCACCACCTTCATCACGCGTTCCTGGATGTCGGGCCGATGGATGCGGACCGAGCCCGAGCCCAGCTCGTTGCCGTTCAGCACCAGGTCGTAGAGCTGCGCGTAGACCTTGCCCGGGTCCGTCTCGAGGTAATCGAGGTGCTCGGGGTTCGGCATGGTGAACATGTGGTGCTTCGGTTCCCAGCGCTTCGTGTCCTCGTTGAACTCGAAGAGCGGGAACTGCCGCACCCACAGGAAGCGCCAGTCCTGCTTCGCCGCGTCGGCGCCGAGCAGGCCGCGCTTCTCCAGCTCCGCGGCGCCGAGCTGCGAGCGCAGGACGCCGAGCGCCTTGCACGTGCGCTCCCACGGGCCGTTCGTGAACACGACCGCGTCGCCGTCCTTCGCGCCGCAGCGTTCGAGGAACCGGTCGAGCAGTGCGCCGGGGAAGATCACCTGCTGCTTCTCGCGGTCGGCGGCCTGCACCTTGAAGAACGTGAGCCCGCCCGCGCCCGCCGACTTCACGACGTCCTCGAACTTGCGCAGCTGCGTGCCCGAGATGCCGGCGCCGCCGGGGATCGTCATGGCCACGCCGATGCCGCCGGGCGCCTTCGCGCCGTTGGCCACGACGTTGCGCGGCGATTGCGCACACTCGTCCGTGACGTCGGTGAACTCGAGGCCGAAGCGCACGTCGGGCTTGTCGGAGCCGTAGCGCTTCATGGCCTCGTCGTAGGTCATGCGCGGGAACGGGCCCTTCACGTCGACGCCCAGCACGTCCTTCCACAGGCGGACGAACAGGCCCTCGACCACGTCGAAGACGTCGTCCTCGGTGACGAAGCTCATCTCGACGTCGATCTGGGTGTGCTCGGGCTGGCGGTCGGCGCGCAGGTCTTCGTCGCGCAGGCAGCGCGCGAGCTGGAAGTAGCGGTCACAGCCCGCGATCATCAGCGTCTGCTTGTAGAGCTGCGGGCTCTGCGGCAGCGCGTAGAACCTGCCGTGGTGCACGCGGCTCGGCACCACGTAGTCGCGGGCGCCTTCGGGCGTCGGCTTGACCAGCAGCGGCGTCTCGATCTCGAGGAAGCCCTGGCCCGCCAGGTGCGCACGCGCGCTCATCGCCGCGCGGTGGCGAAGCGCCAGCATCCGGGCCAGCTCGGGGCGGCGCAGGTCCAGGAAGCGGTACTGGAGCCGCAGGTCCTCGCCGGCGAGCATGTGCTCCTCGTTCACCTGGAAGGGCAGCGGCTCGCTCGCCGACAGGATCTTCAGCTCGCGAACGTCCACCTCGATCTCGCCGGTGGACAGCTCGGGGTTGATCGCGTCCGCCGGGCGCGCGGTGACCACGCCGCGCACGGCGATCACCCACTCGTTGCCGAGGTGCGAGGCGCGGTCGAGCAGCTCCTTGCCGCCGGTCTCGGGACGGAACACGACCTGCGTGAGGCCGTGGCGGTCGCGCAGGTCGATGAACAGCACGCCGCCGTGGTCGCGCGAGCGGTGCACCCAGCCCATGAGCGTGGCCGTGCGCGTCGCGTCGGCCTTCGTCAGCGCGCCGCAGGTGTGCGACCGGCGCCAGTCCCCGAGGTCCTGCAGCGTCGCGTGGCTCACGGCTTCTCTCCCGTCTCCTGCGTCTTCGCGCGCAGCGCGGCGGCCAGCGCCGCCGGCGCGAGCGTCTCCTGCGTGCCGGTCTTCGAATCCTTCAGCACGACTTCCCCGCGGCCCCACTCTTCTTCGCCGAGGATCACGACGAAGCGCGCGCCGGACTTGCCGGCGGCCTTCATCTGCGCGCCGAAGCCGCGGGCTTCGACGTCGCACTCCACGGCGAACTCGCGACGCAGCTCGCGCGCGAGCGACGTCGCGGCGGCGCGCGTCGCGTCCATCGCGACCAGGCACACCACGTCGGGCGCCGCGACCGCCGTGCCGCGCTCGCCGATCACGAGCAGCGCGCGGTCCAGGCCGATCGCGAAGCCCACGCCCGGAGTCGGCGGCCCGCCGAGCATCTCGACGAGCCCGTCGTAGCGCCCGCCGCCACCGAGCGCGCTCTGCGCGCCGAGCGAGCGGTCGTGCACTTCGAACGCGGTGCGCGTGTAGTAGTCGAGCCCGCGCACGAGCCCGTGGTCGATCTCGTGGCGGACGCCGGCGGCCTCGAGACCGGCGACGACGGCGTCCCAGTGCGCGCGGTCGTCGGCGTCGAGCGAGTCCAGCATGCGCGGCACGGCGCCCGGCGCGCCGCCCGGCCAGCCCTCGCCGCGCAGCAGCGCGAGGTCGCCCTCGTCCTTGGTGTCGAGCACGCGCAGCGGGTTGGTCCCGAGGCGCGCCTGCGAGTCGGCCGAGAGCTGCGCGCGCACCGGCGCCAGCCACTCGCGCAGCCGGTCGCCATAGGCCCGCCGCGTCGCCGGCTGGCCCACGCTGTTCACGAGCACCGTCAGGTCGCGGAAGCCCCACGCCTCGTACAGGTCCACGAACAGCGTGATCATCTCCACGTCGGCGCCGGGCGCGGGCGAGCCCACCAGCTCGCAGTTGAGCTGCGAGAACTGCCGGTAGCGGCCCTTCTGCGGGCGCCCGTAGCGGAAGACCGGGCCCGTGCTCCACAGGCGGTGCACGCGCGAGCGGCCGCCCAGGCCGTGCTCGAGGTAGGCGCGCATCACGCCCGCGGTGAACTCGGGGCGCAGTGCGAGGTCGCGCTCGCCCAGGTCCTTGAAGCGGTACATCTCCTTCTGCACGACGTCGCTGGATTCGCCGGACGTGCGCGCGAACAGCTCGTAGTCCTCGAAGATCGGCGTGCGCAGCTCGCCGTAGCCGTAGCGCTCGAGCACGCCGCGCGCGCGCGCCTCGGCCCACTGCCAGAGCCGCGTGTCCTCGGGCAGCAGGTCGCGCGTGCCGCGGGGGGCCTGGTGCTTCGGGGCCACGCTCACACCTCCCGTTCGCGCGCCGCCGCGAGGTACGCGAGCTGCGCGAAGGTGAGCCCGGTGCCGTCGGCGAGCCAGTCGAACACGCTCGAGTCGCGCATGGGCACGAAGGACTGGAAGGTCTCGTCGCCGGCCGCGACTCCGAGCCCGATCCCGAGCGCGAGCGTCACCACGAACACCCAGCTGCGGGCCGGCAGGCTCGCGCGCAGCGCGCGCACCAGCAGCAGGCCCAGCAGGCCGTACTCCGTGAGGTGCGAGAGCTTGTCGGCGTTCTGGAAGTGGAAGGGCGGCTGCAGGCCGGGCTGCGCGCTCAGCACGAAGATGAGCGACACGTAGGCCAGGACGGGCAGCCAGAAGCGCGCGAAGAACGCCGCCGAACCGCTGCCGGTGCCACGACTTGCCAACCGCTGCCTCCGTTCGGGGATGGGCCTGTGAACGGCCGAATGGCCGCGCAGCGTAGCATGCGCTCCGCTTGACGCGCGAACCGGTTGCCGATAGATTCGCCCGGCTTTTCGCCGACTCCTTCGCTCGCACGAACCGTCGGCGGTGCGCTGCGCCGCTAGCTCAATTGGCAGAGCAAGTGACTCTTAATCACTAGGTTCTAGGTTCGATTCCTAGGCGGCGCACCATCCCGCTTCGATCGGCCCGTTCGCTCCCGCGAGCGGGCCGCTTCGTTTTCGGGGCCCGGCGGCATCCCGAACGCGCCCTGCGCCCACGGTACCGCCCCTCCGCTCGCCGCCGGACGACGCGTGGCCGCCGCCCCGTCGGCCACCAGTTTGGCGTGGCCACGCCCACCCGCGACTGCGAGAATCGAAGCCGTCCTCCCGCGACCGCTTCGCCGCTTAGCCGCACCTGCAGGAGGTCCGCCATGCCGTTCCGCCCCACCACTCCGGCCCTGCCCGCCCTCGCGCTCGCCCTGCTGCTCGTCGCCACGCTCGCGACGCTCGCAGCCGCCCAATGGTCGAGCGACCCGGCCGCGAACACGCCGGTCTGCACCGCGCCCGGAGCGCAGTGGCGACCGGCCACCGTTCCCGACGGCGACGGCGGCATGCTCGTCGTGTGGTCGGACGGCCGTCCCGACAGTGGCGGGCTCTACGCCCAGCACTTCGACCGGTACGGCCTCGGGCAGTGGGGAGCGAACGGCATGCGCGTGGGCCGATCGGTCTTCGCCTGGCAGGGCGAGGTCGCGAGCGACGGCGGCGGCGGGATCGTCTTCGCCTGGAGCGACGCCGCCGTGGGGCCGGCACCGGTGATTCGCGCGCAGCGCCTCACGCGCGATGGCGTCCGCCTGTGGGGCCCCGACGGCGTCACGGTCTCGACCGTGCCCGCCGCTTCGGTCATCTACTACGACGCCCGCATCGCCCTCGCGGGTGACGGCGCGGGCGGCGCGGCGATCGCCTGGCCCGACTCGGGCCAGCGGCTCGTGGTGCAGGTCGTGGACGCCTCGGGCCAGCGCGCCTGGCCGCAAGAGGTGCGCGTCGACGACGGGCCCTGCCACCAGGTGCCGCGCGTCGCGAGCGACGGCCGCGGCGGGGCGATCGCCTGCTGGAAGGCGTTCGCCGTCGGCGTCGCGGGCCAGCGCGTGGACGCCGCTGGAACGCTGCGCTGGGGTGCGACGCCCCGGCTGCTGCCGAACGATCCCGCGAACAGCGATCGTCCCAACCTCGTCCCCGACGGCGCCGGTGGCGCATTTGCCAGCTGGCTCCAGTACGCGAGCCAGCCGCCCTACCGCCGGATGTTCGCGCAACGGTTCGATTCGCTCGGCGCCGCGCAGTGGGGTCCGCAGGACCTCGACGTCTCTCCCGACGCCTACGTGGAGAGCGACACGCTGCTCTCCGACGGACAGGGCGGATTCTTCGCCGCGTGGCTGAACGACGGCCTGGGTCTCGCCCAGCACTTCGACGCCTCGGGCACGCCGCTCTGGCCGGCCCCGGGCGTGCCGTTCGACACGCACTACGTCTATCGCGCGACGACGGTGCTGTCGGCCGCTCCGGACGGCGGCGTGCACCTGTGCTGGTACGCGTACGGCGCGAACCCCGCCTACCGCGTCCAGCGGCTTTCGGCCGCCGGTGAGCGCGAGTGGGGACCGGCCGGGCTCCCGCTCACGACGAACTCCTCCTTCTTCGGCGGTTGGGGCCGTGCGCTGGCGCCCGACGGTGCCGGCGGGCTGATGGCGGTCTGGGAGGACGCGCGCAACAACGCCGCGACGTCGACCGACCTGTACGCGCAGCGCTGGAACGCGTCGGGCACGCTCGCCGTGCCGCCGGCGGCCGGAGCCCCCGCGCTCGCGCTCGCGGCAGCTCCGGTGCCGATGGCGCGCGGCGCCGGGACGACCCTGCGTTT
>CAZIXL010000251.1:0-5243 GCA_964542885.1 uncultured bacterium | reverse complement strand
CTGGACGTCCTGCGGGGGCCCGCCGCCGTGCGGGGCGCGGCGGGATTCGCGTTCGTCGCCGGCTCGCTCGTCTTCGCCCTCACGGGCGCCACCACCACGATCGTCTTCGTGCTCCAGGGCTACGACCGGTTCGATCTCGGCAACTACGCGACGATCACGGTCTCGGTGGTGCAGGCCGCCGGCTTCCTGCTCACGCTCCACTTCGGCTGGGGCATCGTCGGGCTGGTGTGCTCGACGGCCGCGGGCTGGGCCTCGGCCGCGCTCGCGGGGCTCGCGCTGGTGCGCGTCGGCGCCCCGCACTTCCGCTGGGCCGCCCCCCGGTTCGCGTCGGCGTTCGTTCGCGAGAGCCTCGTGTTCGGGACGCCGCTGCAGCTCGCGAACCTGCTGGCGGTCGCGCACCAGCAACTCGACAAGCTGCTGCTGTCCCGCTACGTCGCGCTGGCCGCGGTCGCGCCGTACGAGCTGGGGCTGCGGATCTCGACGGCGCTGACCACGTTCCCCCAGCTGCTGCTGCTCGCGCTCGTGCCCCCCGCCACGCGCTTCCACACGACCGGACAGGACGAACGCCTGGCGGAGCTCTACCGGCGTTCGAACCGCTACATCCTGTTCGCCGCGCTGACGGTGACGGCCGGCGCGGTGGCCGGGGCGGCGCGGGTCTTCGAGGCCTGGCTCGGGCAGCCGGACGCGCAGGCGGCGCTGGCGCTCCGCGGCCTCATCGTCGCGGCCTGCGCCGGGCTCGCGTCGGGCATGGGCTCCGTGACGGCGCGGAGCATCGGGCGGCCGCAGCTCGAGGCCGAGCTTTCCGCCGCCGCGCTCCTCGTGCACCTCGTCCTGGGCCTGGCGCTGGTGCGCACGCACGGCATAGCGGGGGTCCTCCTGGCGCTGGCGGCGGGCAACGTCCTCGGCGTGGTCTGGTTCGTCTTCCGCGTCGCCGGCGTGCTGGGCTGGCCGCGCCTCTCCACGCTGCTGGACGGCGCGCCGCGCGCGTTCCTCGCCCTCGTGAGCGGCGTCGCGGCGGGCCTCGGGCTCGATCGCGTCCTGCCGCATCCCTCGGGCGTCCTCGCGTGGCCGCTGCTGCTGCTGGTCGGGGCCACGGGCTCGCTGGTTGCCGTTGCGGTCGCATTCGCGACGCGCTACGTGGCGCCGGCCGAGCTCCGGCGGCTGCTCCACCCCTCGGCCGCCTGAGTCCGGCAGTGGACAGCGGCGCGCGAATCGCCGATTCTCGCCGCCCCATGTTCACGCGAACCCGGGTCCCGTTCCCCCGATGAGTCTCGGCGACCTGCAAGGGAAGAGCATCCTCGTGACCGGCGCCGGCGGCTTCGTCGGCCCGCACCTCGCACGCGCGCTGGTCGCGCGCGGCGCGACCGCGCACGGCTGCGGCCTGAGCGCGGCCGAGATGCCGAAGGACGCGCCGCTCTCGAGCTGGCGCGCATTCGACCTGGCCGACACCGAGGCGCTGGCCGAGACGCTGCGCCGCACGCAGCCCGAGGGCGTCGTGCACCTGGCGGGCCAGAGCAGCGCCGCGCGCTCCTTCCAGGCGCCCGAGGCGACGATGCAGGCCAACGTGAACGGCACCTGGAACCTGCTCGACGCCGTGCGCCGCGAGGCGCCCCGCGCGCGCGTGATCGTGGTCGGGACGAGCGAGGTGTACGGCCCGAACGCCCCCGGCACGCGGATCACCGAGGACGCCCCGTTCAAGCCCGTGAGCCCGTACGCGCTCTCGAAGGCCACCGCCGACCAGATGGCCGCGTCGTTCGCCGGCGTGCACGGTCTGGACGTCGTGCGCGCGCGGCCGTTCGGCCACACCGGGCCCGGCCAGACCGACCGCTTCGTGGTGCCGGCCTGGGCGAAGCAGGTCGCCGCCATCGAGGCCGGCAAGGCCGAGCCCGTGCTGCGCGTGGGCAACCTCGAGGTGACGCGCGACCTGTCGGACGTGCGCGACATCGTCGCGGGCTACTGCGCGCTGCTCGAGCGCGGCACGAAGGGCGCCGCCTACAACCTGTGCCGCGGCGAGGGCACGCTGCTCAGCGACATCGCGGCGCGGCTCACCGCGCTCGCGAACGTGGACGTGCGCATCGAGGTGGATCCGGCGCTCCTGCGCCCCGCCGACGTGCCCTACCTGGTCGGCGACCCCGGTCTGGCCGCGCGCGAGTGCGGGTGGAGCGTGAAGCTGCCGCTCGAGCAGACCCTGCGCGACGTGCTCGACGACTGGCGGGCGAAGGTCTAGTTCGCCCGCGGCGCGTCAGCCCTTCCCGACCACCTTCGCGTACGCGTCGCTCGCGTCGAACTCGTGGGGCGAGCACTCCAGCGCCTGCGAGCGCTCGAGGCCCTTGAACGCGTGCGCGACGCGCGGCTCGATCACGAGCGTGGTGCCGGCTTCGAGCTCGGTGTCGAGCGTCTCGCCCGTGTCCAGGTGCTCGAACACGCCGCGCAGCCGCCCCGAGATCACGTAGAAGTACTCGGTCTTCTTCTCGTGGAAATGGTTCCCGCGCCACGCGCCCTCGCCGGGCAGCAGCTCGAGGTAGGCGATGAACCGCCACGGGCCGCCGTTCCAGACGGGCACGGCCTCGCCGGCGGGCATGCGGATGCGCACGCCGTCGAGGATCGGCTGCGGCGGGGGCGCGTCGAGCACGGGCAGCGCACGGATCGTGACGCCCTTCATCCGTTGAGCGGCTCCCAGACGTCCTTCAGCACGCAGTCCCACGGGTACTTGAACTCGTCGGCCGGGTCGTAGACGTGGGTCTGGCCGTTCACGACCAGCACCTCGGGGGCCGAGAGCGCCTTCCAGCCGTGCATGATCCGCGGCGGGATCTTGATGAGGCGGGGCCGGAGCGAGCCGAGGAAGAAGCGGTTCACGTGCCGGAACGTGGGGGACTCGGGGCGCAGGTCGACCATGCTCACCTGCAGCTTGCCGCGCGTGACCGTGAAGTGGTCGGTGTGCACGTCGTGCAGGTGCCAGCACTTGATCACGCCGAAGTCCGTGGCGCTCTGGTAGAGGTGCTCGACCTGCTCGAGGCCGTCCTTGATCCACGGCTTGCTCCACAGCTCGGTGACCTCGCCGCGGCCGTCGAGGTGCACGACCAGGTCGCGCACGATGACGCCCTGGATCGTGGCCTTGCCGGACGGCTGGACGAGGTAGTCGAGGCTCTGGAGCCAATCGACGGTGACTTCACTGGCTTTCTTCACGCGGCGCCTCTCGAGGGAAGGGTGGGGCAGCACGGGTAGCGCGGGGGGACTGTAATCAGCGCTCCCGGCGGGGCGCAACGACGCGCCCGCCGCGGACTTCGCCGGTTGGATGCGGGTGGTTGACCCTCGCCCGGCCGCTCCCCTAACCTGCCCGCCGACTCTGCGCACAGACCCGCAGGTTCACCCCAGCCGCGCCGCCGGCGCCCGTCCGGGCCCGGGTCCGCCGCGAAAGGATCCCACCGTGTACGACATCACCGTCGTCGGCACCGGCTACGTCGGCCTCGTGACCGGCGCGTGCCTCGCCGACTTCGGCAACAACGTCATCTGCGTCGACAGCGACGCCGCCAAGATCGAGCGCATGAAGGCGCTCGAGCTGCCCTTCTTCGAGCCCGGCCTGCCCGAGATCGTCGCGCGCAACTTCAACGAGGGCCGCCTGCACTTCTCGAGCGACCTCGCCGGCTCGATCCGCCAGACGAAGGTCGTGTTCATCACCGTCGGCACGCCGCCGCGCGCCGACGGCAGCGCCGACACCAGCGCCATCTACGAGGTGGCGAAGGTGTTCGCCCAGAACCTCGACGGCTGGAAGCTGCTCGTGCAGAAGAGCACCGCGCCGGTCGGCACCGCGCGCGACCTGCACGCGTGGGTCAAGAAGTGGGCGAAGCGCGGCGCCGAGTTCGACGTGGCGTCGAATCCCGAGTTCCTCCGCGAGGGCTCGGCGCTCGAGACCACGCTGCGGCCCGACCGCGTCATCATCGGCGCCGAGTCCAGGAAGGCGGCCGACATCCTGCGCAAGATCCACGCGCCGCTCTTCCTGATCGAGACCCCGATGGTGGTCACGACGCTCGAGACGGCCGAGCTGATCAAGTACGCCTCGAACTGCTTCCTCGCGACCAAGATCTCGTTCATCAACGAGATGGCCAACCTGTGCGAGGCGCTCGGCGCCGACGTGCAGATGGTCGCCAAGGGCATGGGCATGGACCGCCGCATCGGCAACAAGTTCCTGCACGCCGGGCCCGGCTACGGCGGCAGCTGCTTCCCCAAGGACACGCACGCGCTGTCGGCGTTCGCGAAGGCGGCCCACGTGCGCAGCGACATCATCGACGCCACGATCGCCGCGAACGACCGGCAGATGTCGCGCATGGTCGACAAGATCTGCGACGCGATCGGCTCGCCGCGCGGCAAGAAGGTCGCCGTGCTCGGGCTGGCGTTCAAGCCGAACACCGACGACATGCGCGAGGCGCCGTCGCTGTACGTGATCGCCGGCCTCAAGCGCCGCGGCGTGAAGGTCGTGGCGTTCGACCCGGTCGCGATCCCGAAGGCCGAGGGCCTGCCGCAGATGAAGAACGTCGAGCTGGGGGCGGACCCCTACGACTGCGCCCGCGGCGCGCACGCGTTGGCGATCGAGACCGAGAGGAACGAGTTCCCCGGCATGAACCTGGCCCGCCTCAAGCGCGTGATGAAGAAGCCCGTGCTCTGCGACCTGCGCAACATCTACGACCGCGCCGACGTCGAGGCCGCGGGCTTCGTCCACGTCGGCGTCGGCAAGGGCGTCGCGGGGTCGGCCGCGCGCAAGAAGCGGCCGGCGCGGGCACGGAAGAAGTAGGGGAGAGCGTTGACCGAAACCCGATCGCTCGACGGCAGCCGCGTCCTCGTCACCGGGGGCGCGGGCTTCATCGGCTCGAACTTCGTGCACCGGCTGCTGGCGAAGCATCCCGGCGCCGAAGTCGTGGTGCTCGACGCGCTCACCTATGCGGGTCGGAAGGAGAACCTGCACGGGATCCCGGACCGCTCGCTCACGTTCGTCCACGGCGACATCCGCGATCCCGAAGCGGTCGAGGCCGCCATGCGCGGCTGCGACCACGTGCTGAACTTCGCCGCCGAGTCGCACGTGGACCGCAGCATCGAGACGCCCGGCGAGTTCATCCAGACCGACGTGTACGGCGTGTTCGTGCTGGCCGAGGAGGCGCGCCGCGTCGGCGTGAAGCGCTTCGTGCAGGTCAGCACCGACGAGGTGTACGGCGAGGTGCTCGAGGGCCACTCCACCGAGGACTGGCCGC
>CAZIXL010000250.1:0-5256 GCA_964542885.1 uncultured bacterium | reverse complement strand
GACGAACCAGCCGCGGCGGTCGCCTCCAGTGTCCTCGCACGGCAGCTCGAGGCCAGGGGCTTCGAACCTGGATTGCTCTGCCTCATCGATTCACCGGCACCCGGCAGGCACGCGCCGATCGAGGCCATGCCGTACGCGTCGCTCACGCACGCCCAGTTGGCGCCGCCGTCGTCCGAGCGCCACACGCCGCCGTCGGCCGCGCCGAGATAGGCGGGCACGCCGCCCGGGGGCGCGTCGACCGCGGTCACGCGGCCGCCCACGTTGAACGGCCCGACGTTCGTCCTTGCGAGCGAGCCGGCGTTGGCGCGCAGCGGGTCGGCCGCGGGCGAAATTCTCGCGGCCTCGGCGAGCGTCCGCGCGCGCAGCGAGCGGGCGCGGGTCACCGCCTCGCGGTACTTGGCGCCGGGCCAGGTGCCGTCGCGGTCCACGCGCTGCGCCCAGAACCAGTCGGCCGGCGCCTGCGGCCCGCCGGCTTCCTCGTGTTCCTCGCCGGGCCCGGCGGTGCGCACCAACTCGCGCAGGTGCGGCGCGTCGAGCGCGACGACGGCCAGGAAGAGCGCGGCGCCGAGCAGGGCGGCGAGGCGGGCGGGCGTGAAGGTGCGCGGCATGGCGGGACTCCGTGCGTGGGTGGCGCCGCGGTCGGCGGAAGCGACGCGAATTCTACGAAGCCGCCGCGGCCTCCCGCAATGCCCTTGCGAGCGGGGCGCCGAGGGCGGACGGGGTCACTTTCCCCAGCGCCACGCGCTCCGCCCCGGTGAAGCGGGCCAGCGACTGCAGGCTTTCGGCCAGTCCGAGCAGGGCCGCGTCACGGTCGATCGCGCCCCACGCGGCCCCGGCCGGTGCGCCGCCGCGGGCGAACCACGGCTCGAAGCCCACGCGCCGCGCCTCGAGCACGCCCCGGTCGCGATGGAGCTTGGGGTCCACGCGGCCCAGGAACTGCCCCTCGTGCAGGATCGGCAGCACGTAGTAGCCGTGCTTCCTCTGGTGGCCGGGCACGTAGATCTCGATCCGGTAGTGGAAGTCCCACAGGCGCAGGATCCGCTCGCGGTGCCAGAGGAACGAGTCGAAGGGGCACAGGAGCGTGGTGCCGCGCGAGGGCCGCCTCACCTTGCCCGCGCGCGCCAGCGCCGGCAGGTCCTCGGTGAGCGCGTGCCAGTGCACGTGCTGGCCCTCGACCGCGACCGGCGTCACTCGCCCCTCGCGCTCGAGCTGCGCCAGCGTCGCGCGCAGCACGGGGCTCTTGAGCTTGGGCCACGTCCAGTACATCGACAGGTCGTCCAGGGTCGCCGCGCCCAGCGCGCGCAGCGTGCGCAGCACGCGCTCGCGCGGCACGTCGGATTCGGCGAGCGGCACGGTCGTGGCGTGCTGCGGCAGCACGCGCGCCATGGGCGCGTACAGCTTCTCGAAGTTGCGCCGCGAGTGGACCGCGGTGCGGCCGGCCTTCCACAGGTAGTCGAGCGCGTGCGTGGCCGGCTTCCACGTCCACCAGCCGCCGCCCTTGCTGCCCTTCGGCCGCGCGAAGCCCGAGTTGCCGAGTGGCCCGCGCTCGCGGATCGCCGCCTCGACCGAGTCCACCAGCGGCTGCTGGCGGCCCGGGTAGCGATAGCGCTTCCTGAACCCCGCCGGGATCGCGTCCATCAGCGCGCGGAAGATGGGCAGGTCGCGCGTGTCCACGAAGCACGCGACGTGCGAGAGGTACTCGAACACGACGCGCTTCTCGTACGCGAGCCGGTCGAACGCCGCGCGGTCGAACGCGCCGAAGCGGCTCCAGAGCGTGATCAGGTGCGCGCGCTCGAGCACGTTCACGCTGTCGATCTGGAGGCCACACGTTGCGCGAGTGAAGTCGGCGAGCGTGCCCGCGGTGAGCCGCCGCGCGCGCGGGCGGTCGAGCCACTGGCGCTCGAGGAAGAGCGCCGCGACCGCGCGGCGCGAGAACGTGGGGACGCTCACGCGTACACCTCCGGCCGCGGCCCGCTGCGGGAGCGGTTCATGCGCCGTGCGCGCCCGCGGGGTGGGCGGCCGCGAGGATCTCGACCAGGTGGGCGTAGAGCGCGCGTCCGCCGCGCTCGGCCGCGCCGCGGCGCATGTGCATGAGGCAGCCGGGATTCGAGGCCACGACCACGTCGGGGTCCAGCGCCTCGATACCGTCCAGCTTCTGCTCGAGCTGCGCGTCGGCGAGTTGCGGCTGCGCCAGGTTGTAGACGCCCGCGCTGCCGCAGCACCAGTCGCTGTTCGGCAGGTCGGCCAGCACGACGCCCGGCAGCGCGCGCAGCAGCCGGCGCGGCGCTTCGCGCACCTTCTGCGCGTGCGCGAGGTGGCAGGGATCGTGGTAGCCCACCCGCAGCGGCCGCGACGGGTCGCCCTGCGCGTGCAGCGGCGCCTTCGGCTGCGGCAGGCCGAGCGTGTCGAGCACCTCCGAGATGTCGCGCACGCGGTGCGCGAAGACGGCAGCGTCCTCGTCGCCCTCGAGCAGGTGCGCCGCGTCGCGCAACGCCGCACCGCAGCCGGCCGAGTTCGACACCACGTAGTCGCAGTCGCCGGTGAACGCGCGCACGTTTTCGCGCGCGAGCCGCTCGGCGTGCGCGCGGTCGCCCGAGTGCGCGTGCAGCGCGCCGCAGCAGCCCTGGTGCGCGGGCACGTGCACCAGGGCCCCGGCGAGCACCAGGAGGCGCACGGTCTCGTGGTCGATCACCGGGAACATCGTCTCCATGACGCACGAGGTGTGGAACGCCACGCGCGCCTTCGCCGTGCCCGCGGGCACGAACACCAGGCCCTCGGCACGGCGCTCGAGCCGCGCGCCCTTCGGCAGCCGCCCCGCCACGCGCTCCAGCGCGCGTTCGCGCCGCGGCAGCAGCGGTGGCGTCATGGCCAGGCCGCGCGAGGCGAATCCCGGCAGCCAGCCGCGCGCGTCCGCCGCACGCGCGAGCGCCGCGACGGGTTCGGCCTGCGCGAGCCGCAGCAGGTCCACGGCGAGGTGCATGCGCTCGCGATGCGGCAGCACCTGGCCCAGCACCCAGCGGCCGAACAGCCGCGTCGGCGTCGCGCGCCGCACGCGCTGTTCGATCTGCGCGCGCGAAGCTTCGAGCAGTTGCGAGTACGGCACGCCCGCCGGGCACGCCGTTTCGCACGCGCGGCAGTCGAGGCAGCGGTCCAGGTGCGTGACCAGCTCGTCGCTGGGTTCGAGCCGGCCCTCGAGCAGGCCGCGCATCAGGTACACGCGCCCGCGCGGCGAGTCGGGCTCGGTGCGCAGCACCCGGTAGGTGGGGCAGGCGGTCATGCACAGGCCGCAGTGGATGCAGGCCTCGAGCCCCGCGGTGGAGGGCGAACCGGGCCCTGCGAACCACGAACGACCGTCATTTGCGGGAGTGCCGGGGGCGCTCATGGCCGCGCAGGTTAGCACCGGGACGCGCCGTGCGGGGCCGCGCGTGCGAGCGCGCGCCGCGGCCGTTCAGGCGCGCCGCGCGGGACCGAGACTGGGCGGATGTGACTCGAACCGGACCGGAGACCGCCATGCGCCCGCTTCGCCCGTTGCTCGCCGCCGCCGTCCTCGCCGTGGTATTCGCGCTGCCCGCGCCCGCGCGCGCGGGCGAGCCGCAGTGCCCGCTGCCGCTCCACGAGTGCCTCGAGCAGTACGCGCACATGCGCGACCGGCCCTGGCTCGGCCTCTGGATCGAGACCGACAGCACGACGGGCGTGCGGTCCGTGCAGCGCGTGATGCCCGGCGGCCCCGCCGAGCGCGCTGGCGTCAAGCCCGGGGACGTGCTCGAATCGATCGGCGGCAAGGTCCCGAAAGACTTCTTCGCCGGCAAGGCCGGCTGGTCGCCCGGCCAGAAGGCGGATCTCGCCGTGAACCGCGGCGGTCGCGAGGTGAAGCTTGCGCTGTCGCTCGAAGTCATCCCCGACGACACGCTCGCCGAGCTGGTCGGCGCCCACGTCCTGGCCGGCCACATGGCCTGGGGCGACTTCGGCGACGCGCACGAGGAGCACGGCGCCGCCGGCGAGCCGCACTGAGGACGAGATTCGTCGCTGAGGCAGCAACCAGCTCCGAACACGACGAGGGCCGGATCGCTCCGGCCCTCGTCCGTTTCTCCTCGCTGTCGGCTTCGCGTCAGCGTGCCAGGAGCACGACGCGCTGCTGGGCCGTGAATCCCGGCGCCGTCAGGCGGACCAGGTAGACGCCCGGCCGCGACGGACCGCCGTCGTCCCCCTTGCCATCCCACGCAACCGTGTGCTCTCCGGCACCGAACCGGCCGCTCGCGAGGGTGCGGATGCGGCGCCCGAGCACGTCGAACGCCTCGATCCGAAGCTCCGCCGTTCTCGGAACCTCGAAGCGGAACCTCGTCGACCCGTCGAACGGGTTGGGCTGAGCATTGGAGAGCGCGAACCGGAGCGGCAACGCAGTTTCCGTCGACTGGCTTCTCGTCGCCCCCACCTGCTCGAGCGAGTACATGGCTCGCAGCGAGACGAAACAGGAGCGGACCTGACCATCGGCCAACGCCGGCGGTGAGAACGTCAGCGCCAGCGACTGCGAGTTGCCCAGCGCCACCACGGACTCGTCCGCAGCCGCGAGCGCGGCGACCCCCGCCTCGGGTTCGCTGGCGACGGCGCCGAGCGTGCGTGCTTCGACGCTCCCCGGCGCAAGTCCGGCCGAGGTGATGCCTTCGATCCCCCACACCTGCGTGTCGCTCGAGACAGAAAGGCGGACGTGTGCGGCGTTGTCGGTCGCGGCGGCGAGTTGATCACGCCTGAGACGCGGATCCAGTTGCCCGACGACCCGCCAGGCGCCGTTCTCCTCGATCGAGACTTCGATGCCGGACTCCGCATCGGACGCCGGCTTGCCGAGTCTCGCGCAGTCCAGCACCAGCCCCTCCCGTGCGCCCTCCGCCATCGTGACGTCGATCGTCGATCCGGCGAGGACGGTGACCGGGGTGTCGTCCGATCCCATTCGGGAACGAAGATCCGCACCATCCGCATCGATGGCGCTGGTGACGACCTGGCGGTGGCCCACGAGGATCCCGCCTGGCGTCGCGAAGGCGGCGGTTCCCTCGGGGTGGTCGACCGCGATCAGGCCCGCGCGGTCGATGGTGGTGGTTCCGGCCAGCTTCGCGAGCAGCGAGGTCTGGCACGTTCCGTCGGCGTTGGTGATGACGGCGCCGAGGCGCGCCACCTGTTCGATCCACTCGCCGGGGTGCGCCCCGTCGAGCAGCGAGTTCACGATGGGAGTCGAAGTCGTCCCCGAGGGGATCAGCCGGTTGG
>CAZIXL010000249.1:0-5268 GCA_964542885.1 uncultured bacterium | reverse complement strand
TGAAGAAGCTCCTCGGGCAGGCGCCGGGGCGCTACGCGTCCAACTTCCGCCGCGAGCAGTTCAACGAGCTGATGCGCCGGGAGTACGCCGGCCGCGAGCCGTTCTTCGACCTCGCCGCGGTCGAGTCCACGCGGCCGGACGGGTCGCGCGAGACCATCGAGATGGGCGGCCGCAAGGCCTTCGCCCTCTTCCCCGGCTACAGCGACGACGGCTCGCACCTGAACGCGACCGGGAAGCGGCGCGCCGCCGAGGAACTGCTGGTCGTCCTCGCCGGCCTGCCCGCCGCGCACTGACGCTCGCCCGCACGATGGCCGAGACCCCGACCGACGCGAAGCTGACGGTCGTCCCGTTCGAGCCGGCCCTCCTGCCGGCGGTGCGGGCGTTCTCGGAGCGCTACTGGAAACGGCCGCGGTCGGACGCGTACTACGAGTGGCGCTACCTCGCCCCGCGGCCGTTCAGCCGCATGCTGGTCGCCCTGCGCGGCGAGGCGTGCGTGGGCACGCTGTTCGCCCTGCGCAAGACGTGGCGCCTGCGCGGCGAGAAGGTGCCGGCGCTCGAGGTGTTCGACTGGCACGCGCTCGCCGAGTTGCGCGGCTCCGGGGCCGGTCTGCGCCTCATGCGCGGCATGATGCGCCAGCCGGAGCGGCTCCTCTCCATCGGCGGCACCGCGGACGTGCACGCCACGCTGCCCCTCATGCGCTGGCAGACCCCGGGGACGGCGTCCGCCTTCGAACTGCCGCTCAGCGCCGGCCTGCTGGCTTCCCGCCTGCAGCGCGCGCGCGGCGTCCCGAAGGCGCTCGGCGTCGTCGCGCTCGCGCCCCTCACGCCGGCCCTCTTTCACCCGAAAGCGCGGCCCGCCCCCGCCGGCGGGTCCGTCGAGGTCCTCGACCGGCTGCCCGACGACGTCGCCTCGCTCTACGAGGGGGACACGGGCTACGACCTGGTCCAGGAACCCGACCCCGACGTGGTGCGCTGGCTCACCGCCAGCCGCTGGAGCGGCACCTGGCGCTTCCTCGCGTTCCGCGTCGCGGGCCGCCTCCGCGGCTGGGCCATGACGCGCGCCTACGCGGGCAAGACGGGCCGCCAAGGCGCGCTCGTCGAGGTCTTCGCGCCGCGCCCCGACCCGGAGACGTACGCGTGGATGGTCGCGGAGGCCAGCCGGGCGTTGATGCGCGAGCGACCCACCCGTATTCTGGCGCGCGCCCTGTGCCCCGTGCTGTCGGGCGCGCTCGCGCGGAACCGCTTCCGGCACGCGGGCGTGGATTCCCCGGTCTACGGCTGGCCCGCGTTCGAGCCCGCCGTCCCCGCCCGGATGCACGTGACGCTGCTCCATTCCGACGCCCCGATCCTCCCCTACGACACCGAGCCCGACGGGGCTTCCGAGACCTCGTGAGCGAGAGCCCGAGCGAGCAGCCCCAGAGCATGACCGGCACCGCGGCGTTCAACGCCGCGACGAGCCTCGGCGCGCGCGTGTCCGGCATGGTCGTCGGCATCGTCCTGACGCCGTTCGTGCTCCACCGCCTGGGCCGCGACCTGTACGGCATCAGCGCCACGGCGGGCTCGGTGCTCGAGTACCTGTGGCTCCTGCGCGGCGGCCTCGGCAGCGGCATGCGCCGCTTCGTGACGGTCCACTACCACTCGGGCGATCGCGCGCTGGCGAACCGCTACTGGTCGGCCGGCTTCTGGTGGGCGGCGATCCTGCGCCTGTTCGTCGTCGGGATCGGCATCGCCATCTCGCGCCTGCTGTGCACGTTCCTCAAGGTCGAGCCGGGCCTGCTCACCGACGCGGTGGGCGGGCTCGTGCTGATCTTCCTGAGCGCCGGGGTCATGGACGTCGGCGCCATCTTCGAGGTGCCGACCTACGTCACGGGGCACGTCTCGAAGATCTCGATCGTGCGCATCTTCGGCGCCTGGGTGCGCGTGCTGTTCGTGGTCCCCGCCTTCCTGCTGTTCGTGCCGAGCCTGCGCGTCTACGCGACGGCCGCGCTGCTCGCCGAGGTGGCGGCCACCGTGACGCTGGCGGTGATCGCGTCGCGCGAGCACGTCGTGGACCACATCCTGCCGCGCTTCGATCCCGGCGACCCCGAGGTCCGGCGGCAGCTGTTCGCGTTCAGCGGGCTCGGGCTGTTGTCGCAGGCGGCGGCGATCCTCTACCTGGCGACCGACAACCTGCTGATCGGCCGCATCTACGGCACCGCGACCGTGACCGAGTACTCGCTCGGCACGCGCTGGATGCCCATGATCCAGGCGTTTCTCTGGGCCGGTGTCTCGGCGCTCACGCCGTTGCTCACGCAGATGGAGGCGAAGGGCGACATGGAGCGCACGCGCCGCGCCGTGCTGCGCTCCTCGGCGATCATCACCGCGATCGGCGTGCCCATGTGCCTCGTGCCCTGCGTGATCGGCGACGTGTTCCTCGCGCGCTGGGTGGGGCCCGAGTACGCCCACTGCGTGAACTACATGATCGCGATGCTGGTGCCGCTGGCGGTGGGCATCCCGCTCGAGCCCATGTGGATGGCGATGATGGCGCGCGGCAAGATCGGCTGGATCGCGTTCGGCGACGTGATCGCCGCGGTCGCGAACCCGATCGTCAGCCTGGTCTTCGCGCTCAAACTGGGCATGGGGCCGCTGGGCTTCGCGCTCGGCAACACGCTCGCCATCCTCGCCAAGAACCTGCTGCTCCGCCCGCTCATGAACCGCGGCGAGGAGGCCCTGCCGCCGATGACGTCGGCGCTCGCGATGCTGCCGCGCGCCCTGCTCGGCGGGGCGCCCGCGCTGGTCGCGCTGCTGCTGCTCAAGCCGTGGTACTCGGGCTCGCTGCCCGCCGTGCTCGCGGCCGGCTTCGTGGGCGGCGTGCTGTGCCTGGCGGGAACGTTCCTGACCACGGTCGGGATCGCGGACACGCGCCGCATCGGCGGTGCGCTGGCCGCGCGCGTGCGCCGCAGGGGCTGAGCGCCCGCGCCCGAACGGCCCCGGCGCCGCGCCGAGGACGGGTTCGCGACAGCGCCGCGCTTGCACGCGACCGCGCGCGTCGTCCATCCTGCGGACTCCGGCCCGCGCGGCCGGTTCACGGAGGATCCGATGGCTTCGAAGCACGCGTTCAAGCCGTACGCCCGACTCACGCAGCCCCTCGTTCGCGAAGACGGCCGGCTCCGCCCGGCCGGCTGGGACGAAGCGCTCGACCGCGCCGCGGAAGGATTCCGCCGCAACCGCGACACGCGCGGCGCGGACGCGCTCGGCATCTTCAGCTGCTCCAAGTCGACGAACGAGATGAACTTCCTGGCGCAGAAGCTGGCGCGGGTGGCGTTCGGAACGAACAACATCGACAGCTGCAACCGCACCTGACACGCGCCCAGCGTCGTCGGTCTGGCGACGGTCTTCGGTGCGGGTGGCGGGACGAACTCCTACCGCGAGGTGGAGGAGACGGACGTCGTCTTCCTCTGGGGCTCGAACGCGCGTGAAGCGCACCCCATCTGGTTCCACCACCTCCTGAAGGGGATCCATCGCGGCACGCGGCTCTACGTCGTGGACCCGCGCCGGACTTCGTCTGCGCAGTGGGCCGACGTGTGGCTCGGCCTCGACGTGGGCAGCGACATCGCGCTGGCGAACGCCATGGGCCGCGAGATCATCGCCGCCGGGCTCCACCACCGGCGGTTCGTCGAGAACGCGACGACCGGTTTCGCGGAGTACCGGGCCAACGTGGAGCGCTACACGCTCCCGTTCGCCGAGCAGGTCACCGGCGTGCCCGCCGAGGCGATCCGCGAGGCGGCGCACGCCTTCGCGCAGGCCGACAAGGCGATGATCTGCTGGACGCTCGGCATCACCGAGCACCACGACGCGACCGAGAACGTGCTGGCGCTCATCAACCTGTGCCTCCTCACCGGCCACGTCGGCCGCTGGGGCTCGGGCTGCAATCCGCTGCGCGGGCAGAACAACGTGCAGGGCGGCGGCGACATGGGCGCGCTGCCCAACAAGCTCCCCGGCTTCCAGGACGTGCTCGACGCCGACGTCCGCGCGCGCTTCGAGAAGCACTGGGGCGTCCCTCTCCCGGCGAAGGTCGGCTGGAACCTGACCGAGATGCTGCACGCGATGGAGCGCCGCGAACTGACCGCGCTCTACGTGATCGGCGAGAACCCGGCGCAGTCCGACGCCGACGCGCACCACGTCGAGGCGCTGCTCACCGGGCTCGACCACCTCGTGGTGCAGGAGATCTTCCTCACGAAGACGGCGCAGCTCGCGCACGTCGTGCTGCCGGCCGCCGCGAGCTGGTGCGAGGCCGAGGGCACCGTGACCAACAGCGAGCGGCGCGTGCAGCGCGTGCGCAAGGCGGTCGAGCCGCCCGCGGGCGCGCGCGACGAGCTGTGGATCCTCGCCGAGATCGCGCGGCGCTTCGGTACCGACCTCGGCCACCCCGACGCCGAGACGCTCTGGAACGAGTTGCGCACCGTGGCGCCGGCCTTCGCCGGCGGCATGAGCTACGCGCGGCTCGAGGCGCTGGGCGGCATCCAGTGGCCCTGCCCCGACGAGACCCATCCCGGCACGCCGTTCCTGCACGGGCGGCTGTGGAAGGAACCCGCCGAGGGGCGCCTGGCGCCGTTCTCGGCCGTGAACTGGGAGGGTCCCGTCGAGAAACCCGACACCGAGTACCCCCTCCTGCTCACCACCGGCCGCCGCCTCGAGTCGTACAACACGGGCGTCCAGTCGGGCGGCTACGATTCGCCGCTCCACCGCGGCGAGGCGCTCGAACTCTCGCCCGAGGACGCGGAGCGGCTCGCGATCGCCGACGGCGACCTCGTGCGCGTGACCTCGCGGCGCGGCAGCGTCGAGGCGCCGGCGCGCGTGGACCCGGCGCTCCGCCCCGGCCTGGTCTTCATGACCCTGCACTTCCCCGACGAGGTGGCCACGAACCGGCTCACGATCGACGCCTCCGACCCCCGCTCGGGCACCGCCGAGTTCAAGGCCAGCGCGGTGCGCGTCGAGCCGGCCCGCGCGGCCGCGAGGAACGCCTGATGGACATCCGCCTGCCCGACGCCGTCCCGACGAGCGAGGAGCGCGCCGCGGTCGCCGCGGTACTCGGCGAGCCCGCCACCAGCTGGGAGGGCGCCGCCACCCGCACCGCGCAGGACACGCGCGTGGCGTACGGCGGCCGCGCCCGGCGCGAGCTGCGCACGCTGCTCCTGCCCGCCCTGCAGGCCCTGCAAGCGCGCATCGGCTGGGTCACGCCGGGCGGCCTCGCGCACGTGTGCGAGCGGCTCGGCGTGCCGCCGGCCG